>JAUXHH010000050.1 GCA_030621655.1 Desulfobacterales bacterium | reverse complement strand
GCCAGTCCCCCGGGTCAACCGGTCCCTCGGGCGGCACTCTGTACCATTTTTTCTGCTTGACATCCCAGGCTATTGGCAAACATTGCAGCCGGCCGCCGGGAAATGGGACAAGGTATTGCTGCAGCGGGTACCAGCCGAAGGTATGGGTCACCTCGAACTCGCCCATCTCGCCTGCCGGGCCATTGGTATAGACAAAATATCTGCCGTCCTTTTTATAAAAGCGCGAGGTTATCCCATGGAGGGTGAATTCAGCGTCGTTAAAGTCACCCAGCACCGTGGTTTCATTTGCCACTTCCATGGCCAGGTCATGGTGGGAACCCTGCCAGCTGTCATATTCCTTTTTATGGCAGTCCCTGCATTTTGCACTTCCTGCAAAGGTTGCCGGAGCGCTGGATATAACTGCGTCGTTCATGTTTTTCACCACTGCAGAATAGTAGATCGGCAGGGACAGGATGATAACGATCGCTGCTATAAGGCCGGTCAGTTCCCAGGCCTTTATGCCGTTGTTTTGCCGGCTCACGTTTTTTTCGGGTAGGTAATCTGGCCTGCCGTAAACTCAGACCGTTTTTTGCGTTTATTGGTATCCACCTTGAGCACGTTGTTTTCAATAATAATCTGGTACAGGTCAAGAGCCCTTGGTGCAGGCGGACTGATTACTTCTCCCCTGATATCGAACTCCGAAGAATGGCAGGGGCAGATGAACTTGTTTTCTTTGGCCACCCAGGGAACCGTGCAGCCCAGATGCGTACAACTGCGTGACAGGGCCAGGAAACCGCCGTCTTCCAGCCTGACAAGGTAGAATTTGCCCCGGACAAAGGCGGTCACTGTACCGGGCTGAAAAGTATCCACCGGCCCTGCAACAATTATGGCGGCACGATCAGCTGCACTACTTTTTTTTGGGTTGGGCTTCAAAAAGGCAAAGACGATACCGATTAGTTCAGCCAGGGCTACTATGCCCAGCAAAACCCACAGTTTAGTGAGTAAAGAACGGCGGGAGGAAGCGGATTCTTTCTCTGGATTGTTGTTTTGTGGATGAGGATTTGTCATTACGTTTATTTCTTTTTTAGCTGCAGATCACAGGTGTCAAGGTCTCAAGGATAAAATCATTTATAAAAACTCCTTTCTCCCTTGACCCCTCGACTCCTTGACCCCTTGAACCCTCATTTTCTACCCCTTTTGCCTTTTAGCCTCAAATTTACCATGGCCACATCAACCGCATTCCTGTTCCCCTGAACCATATTCCAATAATTGTTAAAACCAGAAAGGCTGTAGCCAGGAGAATGAAAAGAGTTTGGACAGCCTCGTTGTTTGCCGCACCAAACCTTTTCTTCATAAAGATATAAAAGCCGATGCAGCCGGCCAGCACTATTACAATAGGAACCAGACCGCTGCTGATGATATCAGGCGGCCCGGTCAGGACAGAACCGATAATGAGCTCATCTGCCAGAATACCGGTAACAGTTGCTGCTATTGAAGTCAGCACAGCAATTAGGGCCATTCTCCTGCCTCTATTGGAACAGAACCAGACCCCGGCTGTTTCAGACTGATAGTTTATATACGGGATGCAGAGCAGTCCGAATACCAGCATCAACGGGATAATAAACAATGAAAAAACAGGATGAAAGTGCAGGAGCATTTCCTGGATGCCCATGAAGTACCAGGGCGCTTTGGTGGGGTTGGGACTCAGGCCCGGATTGGCCTTGGCTGCCAGGGGTGCGTTAAAGAGCATGGAGATGACCAGGATGACGGCAAGTAATACCAGGGCCACCGCCACTTCACGGACTATCAGGTTAGGAATGGTGTTGACCTTTTCTCCAAGGGTCTCGGTCTCTTCATCCGGCAACCTGGGAATAACCAGGCCGTTTGCCTTTCGTATGCGCCAGAAGTGAAACGGCATAATGAGCAGCAGCAGGGCCGGCAGAACAGCGGTGTGAATGGCATAGAAATTCGAGATGGTTGTTGGGCCGAGTTCCGGTCCTCCCAGTACTGATTCCTGCAGCCATGTACCCACTCCGGGGATGTACTCCAGCATGGAACTGCTGATGGTAATTGCCCAGAAAGCCAGTTGGTCCCAGGGCAGGAGATAGCCGGTAAAATTAGATAGTATAACGGCTGCAAAAAGTGCCAGACCGATGATCCAGTTAAACTGACGGGGTGCAACAAAAGCACCGGTAAAAAAGACCCGCAGAAAATGAAGGAATGCTATGACAAGAAGCCCGTTGGCACTCCAATGGTGAATATTCCTGATTAACTGCCCGAATGGAATATTTTGCTGCAAATGCAGGATGGAATCGTAGGCCCTGTCGGGAAATGGCTCGTACACGAATTTGAGCATCAGGCCGGTACCAAAGAGAAGAAATACCAGTACAGCGGCCATGCCGCCAAGCCCCCAGGTCAGGGAGAACCTGAGGGTGCGCTCCGGAACAACCCTGGGCCTGAAATGCAGCAGCAGGCTGCGGAAATATTTCCGCTGGCCTTTCTGCTCTTCTGCCGGTTTATGGGCACCAGGAAAAATTGATAAACGGATGCGCTCTATGATATTCATGGTAACTGCATCATTAATACTGCAATACTGCAAGTATTTTTTTTAAGAGGCTGGACTGGTTGAGAGGTTTCTCTCTGAACATTTTTAACAATAAGTGATATGGATTTTCATTGCGATAAAGACCGGAGGGGATTCTTTATTGTACCTGGAAGGAAACAGTATTCAGTACAATACCGGAACTTTCTTGAAGTTCAACAGTCCAACTGCCTTTCAGGTTTGCAAGTTTTTTGCTGGAATAGGTTCTCCAGCGCCTGCCTTTTTGAAGAGGAAGGGATATTCTTGCCTTTTCCTGCCCCTCAAAATACCAGACAAAACTGATTGTCGTGTCAATCTCGATATCTTTTGCCTCCAGAAAACAAAAAACGGTGCCGGCATCAATAGAAAATGTGTCGGTTATACCAAAAGGTTCTCTGTCTGAAATTCTTTCACAAACAGCCATGCGGCTGATAGTAAATCCGGGATCATCCATTGAGAAGACAGGTGAAAACAAGATAAGTGATACAGTAATGGTTACAAAGATTGCAGAAATAATAGGGCGTAACTTCATCGGGTTCTCCTTGCGCATTTTTGCGTTAATAATAAATTGTTGTGAAAATATTCAACATATTTTTATAGTATATTTACATAAATAATTAAATCATTTACATAAATAATCATTTTTATATATTTGCAATCTGCAATAGTGTAATTTTCTCGATAAGGGCAACTGCCTTAGGTTAAATTTCTTTAGAAATTAAAAGAGGTTGAGAAACTTTTCCGACTGTGATATTTATTCGCTTGTTCTTAATTTCCATTATTTAAATTTGATTGTTTAAAGTTTTGTTGGATTGACTTTTAATGACTGGTGTTTTTTTGAATCTGTAAATAATGTTTTATAAATATACAGAGGGTCGCACTTATATGAAATTAATACTAAAGTTTGCGGGGTTCATGGTTCTTGGAGTTTTAATCTGGGGGGCAGGGTACTCTCAGGCTGAAACACTTCAGGAAGCGGTTCATTACATACTGCAGACCAACCCGGAAATAAGGGCTGTATCATTTAATCGCTTGGCAAGAGACCAGGAGGTCACGCAGGCTCAGGCAGGATACTGGCCTACTCTCGATGCTTCCTATAGTACCGGATGGACAGATCATAATGAGCCGATAGACGGCACATCGCACCCAAAGGCTACACTTTTAAGCCTTCGGCAGAATGTCTTTAGAGGATTTGCTGATAAATACGAAGTGAAAAGACAGAAGTCCCGTGTTGATTCTGCAGCGTACTTGCTACAGGGAACTTCTGAAAATATTGCCCTACGTACATCAAGAGTATACCTGAATGTCCTCCGCCAGTCAGAAATCAACGAACTGGCAATAGAAAACGTCACAATCCATAAACGTATTTTTGACCAGATCAAGCTCAGAAGCGAGTCAGGATTGGATCGGAAAGCTGATCTTGACCAGGTTATGGGACGTCTGGCCCGGGCAGAATCAGATATGATTGTCACCGAGGCAAATGTCATTGATGCGAACACTGATTACCATTTTACCGTTGGGCGTATGCCGGAATATCTTGTTGCACCCTATTCTGTTGATTCTGTTATGCCTGCATCTATAGATGAGGCTGAGCAACAGGCAGTGTCAAATTTCCCTATCCTCAAATCAGCGCAGGCAGACGTTAGTGCCCGGGAAGCACAACACGTTGTTGCCAAGAGCAATTATTATCCTACACTTGATGTTGTAGCAGACCAGAGATGGGAAGAAGATGTCGATATCCCCGGTGATTTGGAAGAGTTTACTGCTGCCGCTGTAATACGCTATAATATTTTTAATGGCTGGAAGGATAAAGCCCGCATTGCAGAAACATATAAACTTATCTGTGAGGCACGTGAGATCCGTAATAACACACATCGGCAAATCGTCGAATCTATCCGGCTTTCATGGGTTTCATATCAAGCAAGCTTAAGCAGTATCGCTTTCCTCGAAGACTATGTGAAAGCGACAGGTATAACCGCAGAGGCATTTTCCAAACAGTGGAACATCGGCAGGCGAACCATGTTTGATGTTCTTGATATAGAGGCTGAACTTATCAACGCAAAGATCGATCTGGTGAATGCCAGGTATGATAAAACCTATTCTCAGTACAGAGTTTTGAGTGGCATGGGCAAGTTGATTCGTACGCTTGGTCTGCAGTGGCCACTGGAAAGTAATTAGGGTTGAGGAAGAACTGCAGGTACAGATCCAGGCGAAAGAAGGCCCCGCAGGAGGATAAAAAGTCCGCAACAGATGCTAAAGATTTTTATGATTCCTCAAAGAGAATAGTTTGTTGATTATTGGAGATCTAATTTATTAAAATGGGATAGCAGATTTTGCTATCCCATTTTTATTTTGCAGAGGTTCCCATCTTCCTAACAATTTCTACTGGGAGTGTACCCAGAGAAAGAGTATTTCCTCTATTAAGCATTGTGATCAAAAATACTAACAAAATAGAATATTCACTGCCTTTTCTGATTTTTCTTTCTTTTTGGGTCTTTATCGTCCCGATCATTAATGGACAAAGTTTTCACCTTGATGCGGAACTTCTTAATAAAGCTGAACAGAAATATGGCAAGTCGGCCCGTTTACGACTTACAGCATGGGAAGATCTGATTATTTCAGACAATAGCAAAACCGACAGGGAAAAACTCGAGAAGGTGAATGATTTTTTCAACCAGATGGAGTATGTCGAAGATATAGTTCACTGGGGACAAAAGGATTACTGGGCCACGCCGATAGAGTTTTTAGGCACCCAGGCTGGGGACTGTGAAGATTATACTATTGCAAAATATTTCACCCTGAAAGCCATGGGTGTTGAAGATGAAAAGCTGAATCTTACATATGTTAAGGCTATCACCTATGGTGTGCACCACATGGTTCTCGCATACTATCCCATACCGGGAGGTGTACCTCTTATTCTCGATAACTATGTCACAGATATCCATCCTGCAACCGAGCGCACGGATCTGTTGCCGATATATAGTTTTAACGGTACCAGTCTGTGGCTTGCAAAACAGCGTGGGAAGGGTAAGTTGGCGGGCAGCAGCAGCCGACTGAAGCGTTGGCAGGACGTGATGCAGAAAATGTCCGAGGATAATTGGGGATCATAAAAAGACAGGTGTTATTGAGTCTTCAAATTGAAAAGAATTATTAGTTTTAAATTGCAGACAAACATATATGGGACGATACAAATCGAATTATTATAATTTGGCTTATTAAAGGTGTAAGATATGACGCTATATCGACAGCTCTTGTTTTTTACTCTGGTACTGTTTTTTCTTCTTTTCACGGGCACCTGGTTTGCAAAGCTTGAAAGCACCCGGTCTTTTCTCATTGACCAGTTGGAGTCCCATGCCCAGGATACTGCCACGTCCCTCGGCTTATCAATTTCACAGTACAGTCTTGAACATGAAGATCCGGCAATTGAAACAATGATCAATGCTGTGTTTGACAGAGGATATTACCGGGTTGTCAGATATACGGATGCTCAGCAGAATATCATTTATGATCGAGTGCTTGATGTGACCATTGAAAATGTGCCGCAATGGTTTATCCGCCTAATCCCTTTAGAAACCCCTGAGGCTACTGCAAATGTAATGGCAGGATGGATTCAGGCCGGCACCGTTTATGTGAAAAGTCATCCCGGTTATGCCTATAAAACTCTTTGGGAAGATGCTGTTCATATTACTCTGTGGTTCCTTGGCTGCGGTATTTTCGTTTTGGTAGTAGGTGGTTATGGCCTGAAGGTACTGCTTAAACCCCTTGTCAAAGTTGAGGCTCAGGCAGATGCCCTCTGTAAAAAGAGGTATGAAATTCAGGATAAAGTGCCATGGACAAAAGAGTTGCGCCGTGTCGTAGAAGCCATGAATCGCATGACCGGCAAGGTCAAGGAAATGTTCGAAGAGCAGGTTGCCATTGCAGAAGGTCTTAAAAAACATGCCTACCACGATTCTCTGACTGCTTTGGGGAACAGGAGATTTTTTGAAAGTCAGATAACCGCCCGTCTTGACAGAGGTGAAAGTACAACACAGGGTATTATTCTTCTGCTCCAGATAAAAGACCTCCATGGGTTGAACCAACAGAAAGGATTTCAGGCCGGTGACGAACTTTTACAAAAAGTCGCCACTATATTACAGGAAGCAACAAAACAACATCCAAATTCTGTCCTGGCCCGTTTAACAGGCGGCGATTTCGGCATTTTTGTCCCGGATGCGTCATCATGGGATGCCGAGAGCATCGCAGATACAGTAAGCCGCAGGTTGAGGCAACTGGCAGTTGAACAACTGACACTGACAGATAATGTCGGGCATATCGGGGCGGTAAGTTATGAGAGTTCGACCACTATCGGGCGTTTACTCTCAGAGGCAGACCTGGCATTGCGATCAGCCCAGCAGACTGGACCGAATAAGTGGGAACTTAATACAATTACAGCAGAGACAGAGAAGATGCCTCTGGGGCAGCAACAATGGAAAGGAATTCTTGACCAGGCTTTATCGGAACGAAAAATTGTTTTATATGCCCAGCCGGTTGTCAATGTTTTGGATAAAGAGAAGATTTACCATCTTGAGATATTCTCCCGTATCATTCAGGAAGACGGCAGCCTGTTAAGTGCGGGTCTATTTATGCCTTTTGCAGAGAGATTGCAGCTTGTTTCATACCTGGACCGCATCGTTCTGGAAGAAGTATTGCGAATCGGTACCGGCGAAACAAATGTCAATCATGTTGCGGTAAATGTTTCATCCGCCTCACTGGAGAATGATTCATTCCGTAATTGGGTCTATTCTGTCCTGAAAACCCTTCCTGAAAAAGCACCCAGGATTAATTTTGAATTTGCTGAATTTGGAGCTGTTCAGAATCTGGACTTGCTTAAGGAGTTCAGTGTGGCTGTCAGGAAGCTTGGGCATCTTATCGGGCTTGATCATTATGGTCAGAGTTTTTCTCACCTGGGTTATCTTAAGTCACTTCGGCCTGACTATGTCAAGATCGACAGGGCTTACACAGGTGAGTTGAAGGACGAGGAAAGTGACAGCCGTTTTTTTATAGGATCGCTCTGCAGTGTTGCTCACAGCCTTGATATTGATGTCATTGCTGAAGGAGTTGAAACAGAACAGCAATGGAAACTTCTCAAAGAACTCAACATCGATGCAATTCAGGGCTATATTGTTGATCGGCCTAAACCGCTGACTGGTGAGGTAAGCTGATTAGAGAAGGACGGTACATGATAAGATGGGGGTAGATTCCAATAGTATTTGTGGAATTATCTTATAAGATATCATCTACCATCAATTGATCAGTGTCTATCTTTTTCCGTATCTGTTTACGTTCATTGATCTTTGTCTGTGCTTCTGCCGGTAATTCAGTAAAAAGGATAATATTTTTTCTGATGAGAAGGTCAATCAGATCCTCAAGAATACGGATGGTGCCGATATCGGAAAGGGATAGCAGCTGCATCCAGGGATCTGTATCGACACTTCTGTTGAGAAATTCCAGGATTTCTTCATCCATTATAGATTTCTGCTCACTTGCATCCGTTTCAGGTTTATTGTGTAAAGAAATTATGTTCCCATCGTTATCCCTTTCAATATACAGCATAGCTTTGCCCCATGAGGATGAGTTAGTATTGTCTTTTTTATAAGCCATTTTGGTGTGTTATCCAACAAAAAATAGACATCTCCTTTTTTTTGCACTAAAATATATTTACCGGGCTTGATTATTGCGTTAAAAGAATATGTCGTTACCCGTAGTTTGGAGCCACTTTATTTTTTTCTAAGCTGAAACATCGAATCTATGCCGGAAAAAGACGAAAAAACCCCTCCAGGTGACTGGAATCTTGGAGGGGATACAGATACCCATGATGATCCGCTTTTGGATTGTCTTATGCAGCTTGCCAAATTACATGGCAGATCTGCATCACGGACCGGTTTAAGCTCCGGCTTGCCGCTGGTCAACAATCGGCTTACCGTAGAATTGTTTCCCAGGGCAGCAGATCGCGTCGGACTGTCAGCCCGTATTCTCCATCGCCCCCTCGAGAAAATCGCCCCCCTGCAACTTCCTGCTGTTTTGCTTCTGAAGGACCGTGAAGCCTGTATCCTGGTAGATATTGAGAATGGAGGCCAACAGTTGAGTATCCTCTTGCCTGCAACCGGCATGGGGGAAAAGACTGTTACACGACAGGAGCTGGAGGAAATTTACACCGGATACTCCATATTTGTCCGGCCAAAATTCCGGCTGGAGCGTCAGTCCATTGATGAAATCAGCCCAAGTTCCAAGAGGGGATGGTTCTGGGGTACCATATTCGAATCATGGCGTATTTACCGCGATGTTTTTGTTGCATCCTTTTTAATCAATGTCTTTGGGCTGATCGGCTCTTTTTATGTCCTTAATGTCTATGACAGGGTAATACCAAACGCTGCCTTCGAAACTCTCTGGGTTCTGTCCATCGGCATCACTGTTATTTATATTTTTGCAGTTATCCTGCGAGGCCTTCGGGGATATTTTGTTGACGAAGCAGGCAAGAGAGCCAACCTGAAAATATCCGCTATCCTTTTCCAGAAGGTACTTGGTCTGCGGATGGAGGTACGACCCCAGTCAATCGGCTCATTTTCAAAAAACCTGCAGGAATTCGAATCAATCCGGGATTTTATCACCTCGTTTTCTATCACAGCCCTGATCGATATGCCTTTTGTAGTTCTGGCACTTCTGGTCATCTGGTGGCTCGGTGGTATTATAGTTTATATACAGATAGCCTGTATCCTTTTACTATTGATTTATGCGTTTTCCATTCAGGTTCCCCTGCAAAAGGCTGTTGAAAAATCATTCCAGGCATCAGCCCAGAAAAATGCAATTCTTATTGAAGGATTGTCCGGTCTTGAGACCATCAAAATGCTTGGGGCTGAAAGTCAGATCCAAAGGGCATGGGAAGAGGCAGTCAGCTATATTGCGAAATGGAGCGCCCGCTCCAGGCTTCTGTCTTCATCTGTGAACCATTTTTCCTTTTTTATACAAAGCATGTCAGTTGTCGGTGTGGTCATTATGGGTGTGTACATGATCTCCAACGGTGATCTCAGCCAGGGAGGGTTGATCGCACTGGTAATTGTCTCACGCCAGGCTATTGCCCCCATGTCCCAGGCTGTAGGCCTTGCCACCCGTTATCATCGTGCCAAAGCAGCTTTGAAAACCTTAAACCAAATTATGGAACTTCCGGTTGATCGACCGGAAGGCAAGAATTTTTTGCACAGAGCAGAGATTCGAGGTGAAATTGAGGTCGAAAATCTTGTTTTTTCATACCCGAATCAGACAGTAAAGATACTGAACAACATTTCTTTACACATTAAAGCCGGGGAAAAGATAGGTCTCATTGGTCCAATAGG
>JAUXHH010000262.1 GCA_030621655.1 Desulfobacterales bacterium | reverse complement strand
ACGAGAACACTTGCTCCTGGCTGGATTCCTGCAGCCCTCTGGCCGCGAAGGACACAGGCTAACGGCTCAACAAAAGTAGCTGCCTCAAATGTAACTTCATCGGGAAGCAGCCAGGTGCCACGCTCCACATTGACTGCTGGCAGCCGGACATACTCGCAAAACCCACCCGGGTCAAAATGTGTTCCTCCACGCAGGGTGTCACAGACTGTTTCATGCCCGCTCCGACAATAATGACAGGCAAAGCATGGCACATGGTGGGTTGCGACAACCCGGTCTCCCTCATGAAACCCAACAACGCCTTCTCCTGCCCGGGCGACCCGGCCGGCAATTTCATGGCCCAGGACCAGAGGCGCACGCTTGATACGATACCACTCCATGATATCACTGCCACAGATGGAACTGGCGAGAATCTGCACCAGAAGTTCACCCGGCCCGATCCGGGGAACCTCCATTTCCTCAAGCCGCACATCCCTGTTATTGTAATACATTGCCACGCGCATAAGCCTTGCTATCCCTGATGATATTTCTTTTTTCTGTTCTCTGGCCTGCAGCGACACTATAGTCCAAGTTTTGACTCGTTACAATCTGCTTTTGCCGCTATTGCACCAGTATAAGCATTGTCCAAAACACCCGCCCCATACAGAACGTTTTTTATGAAGAAAAAGTTGTGTTTGCTCGTAGTCTTTGGTATATAGCCCTTTTTGGGCCTTCCTGAGATGGAAGATTAAGATTAACTCTAAACTAGTTGGCAGAAACAACACTAAAGGGCAAGAATTAACATGACTGAAAACTCAACAGAAAAAAACGAATCTGAAGTAGGAATGGAAAGCAGTGAAGAGGGGAGCTTTGCCGATCTCTTTGAAATGGACGAACACAGTACAGTCATTAAAGAGGGAGATGTCGTTATGGGCATGATCGTCAGCATAGTTGACAATCATGCTATGATTGATATCGGCGACAAAGCTGAAAGCTACGTCCCGCTCTCCGAATTCCTCGTTGATGGCAAGGCGGAAGAAGTCAATGTTGGCGACTCCTTTGAAGTTTTCGTGGAAAAGAGGAAAGAGGAAGGGGGAATCCTGCTATCCCGGGAAAAAGCAATCGGCATTAAAGTATGGGAAGAAATCGCTAAAATCCAGGCTGATGACGGTACTATTGACGGCAAGATTGAAAACCGCGTTAAAGGCGGCATGTCGGTTGATATCGGAGTTCCGGCTTTCCTTCCCTATTCTCAGATTGACCTGCGCCCAGTGAAAGACCTCGATGCACTCATTGGTCAGACCTTCCCCTTCAAGATTCTCAAATTCAACAGAAAAAGAAATAATGTCGTTATTTCACGACGCGCCATCCTCGAAAAAGAACGGGAAAAAATGCGTGATGCAATGCGCACCTCCCTGGAAGAGGGCATGATCGTGAAAGGAACGGTTACCAATATAACTGATTACGGTCTTTTTATTGATCTCGGTGGCATGGATGGCCTTTGCCACATCACTGATCTCTCCTGGGGCAGGGTTTCCCATCCTGCCAAACTTTATAAGGTGAGCGATGAGATCGATGTCAAAATCCTTAAATATGACCAGGAATCTGACCGCGTATCCTTAGGTATAAAACAACTCCGTCCTGATCCATGGGCTACGGTGACAGAGCGCTATCCAGTCGGCTCAAAAACTGTCGGCAAGGTTGTCAGCATTACCGACTATGGTGTTTTTGTTGAACTTGAAGAAGGCGTTGAAGGACTTATCCATATCTCTGAAATGACCTGGTCCAAAAAACCAAGACATCCATCCAAGCTTGTTGCTGCTGGAGACGAAGTTGAGATTATGGTTCTCAACATAGAAACTGAAACCAAGCGTATATCCCTAGGCATGAAACAGCTGCACCCTAATCCCTGGGATCTGGTCAGTGAAAATTACCCGGTTGGCTCCATAATCGAAGGAAAAATCAAAAATATCACTGATTTCGGAATATTTATAGGTATTGAAGAAGGCATTGACGGCCTTATCCATGTATCCGATCTTTCCTGGACTGAACGAATCAAGCACCCAACCGAAAAATATGCTAAAGGCGACACCATCCAGGCTGTAGTTTTAAAGATTGACAGGGAAAACGAACGATTCTCCCTTGGCATTAAACAACTCGAGCCAGATCCATGGATGGCCGCACTCAGTAATTATCCCGGCGGTGCAATCGTTGAAGGTACAATCACCAATGTCACAGACTTCGGTATCTTCGTCCAGCTGGAAGAGGGAATTGAAGGACTGGTGCATGTCTCTGAAATAAGTAAAGAGAAAATTGCCACACCGGTCGGCATGTACAACATGGGTGATCCCCTGAAGGTAAAGGTTATCAATGTTTCCTCGAAAGACAGAAAAATAGGTCTATCGATCAAGGCGCTTGATAAAGACAGCAGTGAAGATTCAATGCAGGATTACAAGAAGAAGCAATCCTCCGGTCCTTCAACCATTGGCGACCTCTTAAAAACGGAAATGAAAAGCAAGGAAACCTCTACCAAGGAAGACGCCGCTGAAACTGCTGCTGAAGCGCCCGCTGCTGAGGCTGCCCCGGAAGAG
>JAUXHH010000038.1 GCA_030621655.1 Desulfobacterales bacterium | reverse complement strand
GCCTTTATCTCCTCTCCCAGGCGGCTGAAGTCTGCTGACAGTATGGACGGTGCCATCATAAATTGCTGCATGCTGTTCATTATCTCCCCTTTTCTAAAAATCAAATTGCGCAAATTACTTTTCTGCTTCTCCAGATGTCTCTGCGTTACTTTCATCCGGCTCCCCTGTCTTGTCAGCGAGGGTGGCACCGACTGCCACCAGAACATACGCCTCGGGTAAAATATATTTCCTTGCCGCCTGGAGCACCGTTGCAGCATCAATCTCCTTGATAGCCTGAATATACTTATTGCCAAAATCCTGGCCCAGGCCATAGGTTTCGTTTAATCCCAACTCCAGAGCCTGGGCGCTGTGGGTCTGAATGGCCAACTCATACTGGCTGACAAGAATATTTTTTGCCCTGTTT
Organism: Desulfobacterales bacterium; assembly: GCA_030621655.1. GTDB lineage: Bacteria > Desulfobacterota > Desulfobulbia > Desulfobulbales > BM004 > BM004. Next base: position 10,942 of record JAUXHH010000038.1, on the reverse strand, counting down.
AACTCTTCCTCGCCCACTTCCTCTTCGCGCATAGTCTTAAGTTCATGCCAGACACTGTTTATTGCCTGTTCCTTTTTCTCAGGGCTGGTTCCTATATAAATGCCGAATGTTCCTGTGTCCAGCCCGAAAAATGAAAAGGAAGAAAGGCTATAGGCCAAACTCTGCTTGTCGCGCAATTCGATAAAAAGTCTGCCACTCTGGCCCGACAGGATTGTATCCAGTATCTCAAGGGCAAAGCGATCCCCATCCTTTAATGTTGTACCCAAAAAGCCTATGACCAAATGAACCTGTTCCTTGTCACGGCTTATCTCCCGAATTTTTTCATTTGCCAGAAGAGACGGGGGCAGAATATCTTCCTCAATCTCCTGCTCCAGGGAAATTTCCCTGACCTGCCAGTCGCCAAATAAACGGACAACCATATCCTTTGTCTCTTCTGCCTTGACATCTCCTGATATGGCCAGAACCAAATGATCCGGCTGGGCATGCTGCTGGTAAATATCCTTTAAGGCTGCAGGAGTGAAACTCTTGATCGCATCTGCAGAACCGATACTGTTGAGACCGTATGGGTGCCCGGCAAACATAATTCTGTTAAACTCCTGAAAGGCAAGAGACGTCAGGGAATCGTCCTGTTGTTTCAGCTGGGCCAGGAGTTCAGGGCGGATTTTTTCCGCCTCCGTGGCATCGAATGCAGGCTCTCGTATGATATCCCGTACCAGATCAAGGCCGCCAGGGAAGAAACGTGCCAGAAAATCCGCTCTTATGCCAAATGTGTTCTTGCCGCTGAAACCGGTTATGCCGCCTGCCATGTCAGCCACGGCTTCGGCAACCTCCTTGGCAGTCATGCTTCGGGTTCCCTTGGGCAGCAAATCACTGATATAGGAGAAGGCCCCGTTCGTGACCGGCGTTTCTGCCCTGAGTCCTCCGGGAAAGACCGCCCTTATGCCTACAGTAGGAACCGTATCGTCCTCTCGCACCAGCAATGTTATGCCGTTTTCAAGTTCAAAGCGATGCACTCCGCTTAAATACGTGTTTGCCAGCATTGCTTCTGAATCCCCATGAATTGCCTTTTCCTCAGCACTGGCTATAATTGCTTCGATTTCTTCTTTTCCCGGCTCAACACCACTGTTTGTCTCCAACAAAAAGCCTACGTTAATGGCTTTTTCAGTAAAATATTTCCGGGCAACCCTCTTAATATCATCATTGGTTACAGCACGAATTTTTTCCAGGTAATCGTCTTCTCTGGGATCCCCGGACATCATCTCAAATGACCCCATGACACGGGCCTGCCCCTCCACCCGTTCCAGGTTAAAAACAAAATCGCTTTCCAGGCTGTGCTTGGCCCGTTTCAACTCTTTATTTGTTACGGAAAAATATTTAAACAGGAACAACTCTGTGAGTGTGGCTTCAAAAGCCTGCATCATATTGGAGCCGTCAAGTACTGCTGTTATCTCAAGCATACCTGGATCTGTGGGGGTAAAGGCGGACGCATTAATACCGTACACCAGTTGCTTTTCGTCCCTTATAGACCTGTAAAGCCGCGAGGTTTCGCCATGCCCGACAATCTGGGCCAGAACGTCAAGAACCGGAGTATCGGGGCTGTCAAATTTTGAGATTGGAATGGCAATCGCCATCTGGGGCTGCATAATATCAGCCTTAATAGCAAAAGACCTTGCTTCATCCTGAACAGGCTCTGCCGGCAAGGGCGCTGTTTCGCTGTCGCCTCTGGGCTGACTGCCCATGAGATCATTGACCCTTGCGATAACATCCTGTCCTTTAACATCTCCTGCAACAACAACCATTAAATTTTGAGGATAATAGTGCTTGTTTATATACTTCAGCACCTTGTCACGGCTGAAGTTGTTGATGGTTTCCTCATTGCCAATCACAGGAAGCCGATACGGATGACGGGTATAGGCTGTTGCCATTAAATCATGGAACAGCCTTATATTAGGCCGGTCATACCGCATGGAGAGCTCTTCCAGAACTACCTTTTTCTCCCGCTCAAGTTCAACCGGATCAAACACTGAATGCATCACCGCATCCGCCAGCACCTCAAAAGCCATTTCCCAATGCACTGCTGACAATGTGGCATGATAGACCGTATTCTCATATGAGGTATAGGCATTGACCCGCCCGCCGACTCCCTCAATGGCTCCGGCAAGCTCCCCCGGCCCCCTGGTCTCAGTGCCTTTAAAGATCATATGTTCAATAAAATGTGTAATACCTGCCTCGTCTGTATTCTCATACACACTCCCGGCCTTAACCCAGATCTGCACTGTTGCGACCCTGGTTCCCGGCATCTCCTTGACTAAGACGGTCAAGCCATTATCCAGAGTTGTTTTATGAAGGTGAGGGGCCAGTTCTTCTGCCATTAGCGGTGAAGTAGACATGATTGTCACCAATAGGATATTTAGTAGTAATATTAAATTATTTATTGTCTTCATTTTTTCTGCAGTTATTTTACTGATTTTATTATTAAATAATAAACCATACAGCACTTTTCTCTCTGACGTCAACTATTGAAGTGTTCCACAGAGAATGGCCGAATCGTTGGGCCCCTGAAAACTGAGACGGTGTATATCCCTGACACCCGCCTGGCTCAACATATGGCTTACTTCCTTTTCTGAATATGAGCGCCCATCATTATTAAGAAGCATATTCATTGAAAAAAGTGCGGGAAAGACCGGACCATCCAGAGTGTCATTTAAGAAAAAATCGTGGATGAGAATCAAGCCGCCCGGTTCCAGTGCCTGCACAGTTTTTTCAATAAGAACCTGGCATTCCCCGTACGAGTGACTGTGGAGTATCTGTGAAAGCCATGCCACGTCAAAAGGTCCTCCCAGCGGCTCCATATTGAAATCACCGGCAACAAAATCAATACGGCCGGCAACACCAAACCTCTCTGTTGTCTTTCGGGCAAAGGGCTCCGTTGTTTTACGGTCATAGATAGTCGCCTTCAGCATTGGGTTTGCCAGGCAGAAATGTATGGCGTGGGTGCCCGGCCCTCCACCGAGGTCAAGCAGATGGCTCCTTCCCTCCAGGTTAATTGCTGCAGCTATTGAAGGTGCAATAGCCATGGCCAGGTTAAACATTCCCAACTGGAAACTTTCGCGCTCTACCTCATCTCCGTGTGATCTTGTTTCAACAGGTTTGCCATGGAGGACAGCCTCATGCAGCTGAGCCCACCCATCCACTAAATGAAAATGGTGCATGACTATATAGCCGATATAGCCTGGTTCACCTTTTACCAGACATGACCGACTGAAATCGGTGTTTTTATAACTCTTGTTTTCATGCTTTAAAAGTCCCATCGCAGTTAGCCCATTGAGGAGCATCGCAACAGAGCGCGGTTTTCCTCCGACACTATCGCTGACCTCCTCAACAGTCAGCTGTTCGTCACCAATCACAGAAAAAATTTCCAGTTTCACCGCAGCATGGACTGTGCTTGATCTCCAGTAAGCGCTTGAAGTGCCTAAAAGCTGCCCGATGTTCCATTCCTGTCCATTCCCCATGGTTTTCTCCTGTGTCAAACCTGCTTTGTTTTATAGCAAACTGCGGTTTCTTTTTTCACCGCAACACTGGCGGTTTCTTTTTTCACCGCAATAGGGCATAATACAAGATGTATCAGCCATGACTCAAGAATATGGTTGCATACTGATCTCCATAGAACAAATATACAATAAATATCTTCTATGAAAGTCTGCTTGACTCGCTGCTTGACTGAAGTATAAATATAGTAATACCCTAAGGAATATGAGCAACCCCAAATGATTAAGTCAAAAATTAAACAGCAAAAAGCAAATTGGGGAGAGCAGGTAAAACCTGCCGGGAAATAGCGTGTTAGTTATTCGTTGTGCCGCCTGCAAAAACAAACTATGGAAGTATGACAAGATCGGCCCGGGAGAGGTTTTACGCTGCCATAAGGCGAGAATTACCAGGAAATATGCCTTTACAGCCCGGGATCAAAAGATACAATGCAATTGCGGCAAAGATATTGGCATAGATAAAGGTTCATTTATCAAAATGATCAGTAAGGCATTTACATACTCCGGCACCAAGAGAAGCAGTTGATCTGCTCCAGGTTTGCACGTTAAGCAAGACTCGCATATGTATAACAAGTTTTTTGGTTTCAAAGAAAAGCCCTTTAGGCTGGTTCCCAATCCAGAGTATCTTTTTCTGAGCAAAAGCCATGGAGAGGCGCTTGCCCATCTCACCTATGCTATTTCCCACGGCGACGGCTTTGTGGAGATTACCGGAGAAGTTGGAACCGGAAAGACTACTTTATGCAGAGTTTTTCTGGAGAGTCTTGATACATCCATTGATGCTGCCTATGTCTTCAATCCAAAACTCGATGCCTTGCAACTTCTTAAGGCAATCAATGATGAGTTCGGGATTGATTCCCAACCTGACAACAGCAAAGATTTAATCGACATACTCAATGAATTTTTAATAGAAAAAAAAGCTGTCGGCCAAAAAGTCCTGGTTCTCATTGATGAGGCCCAGAACCTGTCCCTGGAGGTTCTGGAGCAGCTTCGCCTTCTTTCCAACCTTGAAACCACACAGGAAAAACTGCTGCAGATCATTTTAGTGGGACAGCCTGAACTAGGTGACATGCTGTCATCCCACCAGTTAAGACAATTAGGGCAGCGCATTACCATTAACTGCAAACTTGATCCCCTGACCTTTCAAGAAGCCAAGGACTATATCAGACATCGCATTTCCCTGGCTTCCCACAGGGCCGGGCCTCCTTTTGACAAAGGTTCCTATCGTGCCATATATGAATACTCAAAGGGCATTCCGCGACTGATTAATATTGCCTGCAACAGGGTCCTGCTGAATGCATTCAGTCGCAACAGCTTTAAGGTAACGGGCTCAATCACCAAAGAGGCCATAAAAGAGCTGACCCGGAAAAAAGCAGGGAATTCCTATGGATGGCTCCAGGGAAGCCCAGGCCTGATCATAATAGTATCAGCTTTTTTTATCCCTCTTGCAATCATAATGCTCTATCTTTTTTATGGACAGCCTTCTGAAGTTTCTCTTGCCAATAAAGCGATAGTTTCTTCCGGGGTTACCCAGGAACAGAACCAGGAAGCGATTCCACAAATTAAAAAAGTCCCTGAACCTCCAGAGCCTGCTGTTCCCCTGGCAAGTGAGCCGACTGTTCAGAATGAAGCTGCAATGTCCAGTCCACCACCGGAAGCTAAAGAAGCAATGGCCCCAGCAGATGCAATTGAACAATCAGGCCAGAGTGAAAAAGCGCTATCACTGTCTCCAGAGCTTCCGGAAAGTGATGTTACTCATGAAATTCTTGCCACAGGCCCCACCATTCCCGTTAAACAAGCACCAATTAGCGAAGCTGCAAAAAAAATTCTCAACCATTTAAAAAGCCTTAACTCCCGTCACAGCCGCAATAGTTCCATGAAAGAAACCCTGAAACTCTGGTTTCCCGCAAAAGAAATACCCCAGCTGAAAAGCAGGATTGAATCTGACCCGGGTTTCTTTCAGCAAGCTGCAAAGGATTACGGCTTACAGGTTCAACCTGTTGCAACCGATTCAGATATAACACTTATCCAAAACCTGAACCTTCCCGCCATTTTCACTTTCTATCTGCCAGGCCACTCATGGCCCAAATATCTTGCAGTGCCATATATGAACAAAGAGAAAATCTACTTTATTGCAGAGGGACATAGCCAGTTAGTCTCAGTTGACAGGGATATTTTTCTGCAATACTGGTCTGGAGAGGCATATATCTCCTGGAAAAATTATAGCGAATTAAAAGGCATAATTACAGAGCTCTCCAATTGGCGTGATATAACGTCCTTAAAAAAACTTTTGCGTAAACTGGGCTATGACCACGTTTCGTTATCTGAAAGCTATGACAAGGAAACCATAAAAATCATTCAAGACATTCAGGAAAAATATGGCTTAGATGTTGACGGGGTGGTTGGCCCATTTACTAAAATAGCCCTGTATAATGAAAGCCTTGAATTTATAAAACCTTCACTTGTCAAATTTGTCGGCCTCGTAAACAGCTCTCCACCGACAGGTATTACACCTATAACGAAATGATTTTATTAGGCCCTGTGACTGAGAGCAAATCTTTTTATCATTGTGCCAAATTTGTAACAACTAGAACGGAGAACGGCAGTTGAGCTCAATACTTCGCGCCCTGAAAAAGCTTGAGAATGAACCAAGGCACCTGGAGGGATCCCAGCACCTGGACAGCAAATTTGTGCCATTAGCAGATATTGGCACGCAACGTCCAGTTTCCAGTATCTTCATCATGGTGATCGGTGGCGGTATTGTTTGCGGTCTTGTCATCTTGGCAGGCTGGTGGCTCTTTTCTGAAAAATTCCAGTCTCCGCCTGCTGTACCCCCAAAAATTCCCCGACTGGATTCCAGGCTGGACGAAAGTCCCGCCCCATCACAAGGTCTAAATAAAGCACCGATTAGGGCAATTGCAGAAAAAAAATCCATACAGACACCGGAAATACAGAAAACAGCTGAGCAGGTCAGGGAACCTGAACCGGCCAGTTTGGAGAAGCCGGCCGCCCAGATAATCGGCCAAGAGGATGCTTTACCCGCTGAAGAACAAACACCTGAAGAAACTGTCCCGGCCCAGGAAACTCCAAGCCTAAAAACAAATGAACAATTCACCCAGCCTGCAGAAAAAACTGTTGCCCCTTCAGACAGCACCCAGGTAACCCCGGTAAAAACCGTAGAGGTTGAAATTCCCAAACTCAACGATCCTGATATGAAGCTGCAGGCAGTCACATGGTCGAGAGCGCCACAAAAAAGGATAACTGTAATAAACAACCGGATTCTGCGGGAAGGGGATATGGTCTCCGGCTATCTCATTAACTCAATTAATCAGGATGATGTCGTAATAAGCAGGGACGGGGAAAAGTGGCGGCTTTTATTTCGGTAATGCAGCTTTTGTGAAGAGGGGAAACATTATGAAAAAACATTGTATGTTTTTATTTTTGTCCTGTCTTCCCTGATGGCCTGGAATGACCTAAGCCTAAGTAGTTACATCCATCCAGGAGAAAAACTCGTCATATACCAGTAGGCTTATGACCGCTTTTCGCAAGGAGATTTTATGAGTAAACAAACGCTTAAAGTGCGGACGCCGCAATTTCCGCTTTATTCTGAAGTTCGCCATCTGCTGCAGATATTTGAAGGCGTCTCCCGGTCAGCTATCAAGACAATGCTCAAGTCTATTGATGAGCAGACCGGTACTCCCAGACAACCGGTAGACTGGACTAAGCCCGAATCATGGATCAAAAAGAGATTAACCGGTGAATCTGCAGTTCTGGCCAAACGCATCTGGCAGGAAAGTAACCATGAAGTGAACCCCCGCCATGTATACGGTTCGTATCTTTTTATCAATAACAACGGATTGCTGAATAATAATGTTTTTGGAGTTTACCAAACCACACCCCGCGGACAGGCATTTCTTGCCAGTGACCCAAAACTCCTTGCGGAAATTGATGACCAGGAGGGCCTCCCCCACCTCTTAAGAATTTTTACCGGTAAAACTACTGCAAGACGGCGGGATCTTTTGCCTGAATGGAGTGATTTCCTCAGAGAACATTCTCATTTTGGGACCCAGGCCACCATCAGGGATACATTGCGCCGCAGACTGAATAATCTCGTTGAAAGGGGCTATGTTACCCGGGAAGGCGTAACATATCTCATCACCAAAAAAGGTTTGGACTATGCTGAGCAGTTCACTCAGACCGATCTTGACCAGAAACGGGACGTTATAAGGGTGATAAAGGGTTTTAACCAGGAGCAAATGCACAAGTTGAGCAGTCTGCTTGCCTTTATGCAACAGAAGGATTTTGAATTTCTTGTGCAGGAACTGCTCGAATCAATGGGCTATGAAGATATAAAAATTACCAGGGAAGGCGGCAGCAAGGGGGTTGAAGTCACAGCTACTATTCAGTTCGGCAGCAGCACCGTTACTGAAGTCATACATGTCAAACGCTATCAAACTTCTACGGGCCGCCCGGCCTTAGACCAACTCCGGGAAGCCATTTCCCGCCATGAGTGTTTCCGCGGCACTTTAATTACCCTGGGCCGTTTTACCCGTGAATGCAAAGAAGCTGCTCTCATGGCAGATGGACTGCAGGTGAAACTCATTGATGGAAAACATCTCCTGATGCTGCTCAGTGAAAATAGTATTGGCGTCACCCGTCAGTCAGTTACCCTCTATCATATTGATGACGAATATTTTTCCTCATCAAATGATACTTCTACAACGTCAGAAAACTGACGGCTATTTTCAAGTTTCTGCAAAAGATTGCGCAAGACGGAATCGATATTTACGAGGGCCATCAGGAACTAATTATGGCAGGACATAATCCTGGTGCGAATTACATCCGGATGTGCTTCGATTTGTGATATAATATCGTGTGAGATAGGGGATTCAACATCAATGATATTATATCCAATGAGGCCGTTGCTCTCATTTAAATAACTCGCAATATTTATCCCGTTCGATCCAATTATATTGGAGGCAAAGCCGATCATGCCTGGGATATCCCTGTTAATCATGATAAGTCTGGCATGGCAGCTTCCAGATGGAATAGACTCAACGGTGGGGAAGTTAACTGAACGGCTTATGGTGCCATACTCCAGGTAATCTTTCAGTTCTGAAACTGCCAGGCAGGCACAGTTCTCCTCACTTTCCTCGGTACTGGCACCAAGATGAGGCGATGTCAGCACCCGTGGATGAGCCAGATTCTTATGGTTGGGAAAATCCGTGATATAACCATCCAGCTTTCCTGCATCAAGGGCGGCAAGCACAGCAGCGTCTTCCACAATCTCCCCTCGTGAAAAATTGATCAGTGTCGCTCCTGGCTGCATCTGGGTTATGAACTCACGGTTTACCAGGCCATGGGTTTTTTTGCTCAATGGCACATGTATGGAAACAATGTCAGATTGCTGCAACACTGAACCAAGATTTCTGGTGAGTTTGACGTCATAGGATAAGGCATGAATATTTTCAAGAGCTGGAAACGGGTCAAAGGCAACGACCTTCATCTGCCTCTGGACCCCGCCATTTGCAACCATTACCCCTATTTTGCCTGCCCCAACGACACCCAGGGTCTTGCCTGCCAGTTCCACACCCCGGAAGGCAGCCTTGCGAGACTCTACAGCCTGGCTTATTGCCGCATCGTCCAGACCTGAAAGTTCCTTGCAAAACTCTACCCCTTGGTGGATATGGCGCATTACAACACCCAGCATGGCGAACAATAATTCTGCAACGGCATTAGCATTGGCGCCCGGAGTGTTAAAAACACAAACTCCATGCTGCGTGGCTTTATCAACCGTAATATTATTTACCCCGGCTCCGGCTCTTGCCACTGCCAGAAGCTCAGAATAGTCATCTGTGTCGACCTGTCCGCTACGTACCACAATACCATGGGGATTGGCTTCATCCGGACCAACTTGATAATTTGGCCCGAAAAGTTCCAGTCCCTCCGGCGCTATACGGTTGATAGTTTTAATACGGTATGGTCCCATGCTTATTGGGATTACCTGGATTGGAGTCTGTTGTCAAGCACAACCGCTCAAAAGAGCCCTTCCTTCTTCATAATGAACAGTATTATCAAGACTTTTCGCAGGCAAAGTAGGTGTGCCATTAACTTTGACGAACCAACTTTATGGGGAGACCGAAAAAACTTCGTGCTTCTCCAGATTAAACCATCGGTTTTTGTTATAAAAAACTTGTCAGAGTTTATTAAACTAGACTACCTTGGCAACAGTACCCTGACTTAAATTTGTCGTATTATTAAAAGCTTTTGCGGTGAAATTCCATGATCATCGGGATCCCGAAGGAAATAAAAGATAAGGAGTTCCGGATTGCCATTGTACCGGCAGGTGTACGAAAACTTGTTGATTCCGGCAATGCAGTGATCATTGAATCCGGAGCCGGCCTTGGAAGCTCCATTTCAAATGAGGAGTTAGCAGACTCCGGTGCCGAAATAGTGGAAAATGCGAAAATTGTATACAGCAGGGCCGACATGGTCATGAAAGTCAAGGAACCTCTTGAGCAGGAATACAATTACATGCGTAAAGGTTTGATCCTTTTCACCTATCTGCATCTCGCACCACTGCCGGAACTCACGTGGGTTCTGCTTGACAAACAGGTGTCGGCAGTTGCCTATGAGACAGTGGGGTATGATGACGGCTACCTGCCGCTTCTTTCCCCAATGAGTGCAGTGGCTGGTCGCATGTCTGTCCAGGTGGGAGCCCACTTTCTTGAAAAGGAGGCTGGTGGCAGAGGGGTGCTTCTTGGCGGGGTAGAAGGGGTTGAGCCGGGCCGTGTTGTTATTCTGGGCAGCGGCACTGTTGGTTCCAATGCTGCCCAGATGGCAGTGGGCCTTGGTGCCATTGTGACGGTCATGTGCAGAAATCCCGCCTGCATGACAAACTTTAATAAAAGTTTTGAAGGAAAAGTTAACACACGGCTTGCGAGCGAAGAAGATATCCGTGAAGAGATTAAACGTGCAGATCTGGTTATCGGGGCTGTCCTTGTACCAGGTGCGACCGCACCAAAATTGATTACAAGAGATATGCTTTCACTTATGCAGAAGGGATCGGTAATTGTTGATGTGTCAATTGATCAGGGCGGCTGCACAGAAACTTCCCGCCCAACTACCCATTCTGACCCGGTCTATGAGGTTGACGGCATTATCCATTACTGTGTGGCTAACATGCCCGGGGCAGTACCGAGGACGTCAACCTTTGCCCTGACAAATGCCACGCTGCCCTATGCCCTTGCTATTGCGAATAAGGGGCTTTTTAAGGCTGCCCTAGATCCCTCACTTAAAAAAGGAATTAACACTTATGGGGGTATGCTTACAAATAAGGAAGTTGCGCTGGCGCAGAAGAGAGAATTTACTGATATAGATAAGCTGCTAAACTAAAACAA
>JAUXHH010000017.1 GCA_030621655.1 Desulfobacterales bacterium | reverse complement strand
GACAGGATGGAACATCAGCAAGGCCGCCATAGTCCTGCAGATAGACAGAGTGACGCTCTATGACAAGATCAATAAATACAATTTAAAAAAACCGTAAGAACACGACCGATGCAAAATTTAGTCCTCATTCCCATCGGTACGGTGATTCAGAATGTTGCCGGCTTTCTGTCATTGTCTCTTCCTGAAATATTAAATGCCCCGTGCAAAGTTCTGGAAAAGGAGGTTGTTTTTGATCCTTTTTACAGCAGTGAACGCAAACAATACCACTCCACTGAGATTCTGCGCCAACTCCTGCCTTTTGCCAAGGACAAAGAACAGCACATTCTCGGTATCATAGACGAGGATCTTTATATTCCCATTTTAACCTTTGTTTTTGGGGAAGCACAGCTTGGCGGCAGGTGCGCCCTGATGTCCGGGCATAGGTTGCACCAGGAGTTCTATGGATTGCCGCAGGATGAGTCGTTGTACCTGCTCCGGTGTGAAAAAGAAGCGGTGCATGAGCTGGGGCACACCTTGGGATTGAAGCATTGCAGTAATTTCGAGTGCGTGATGCGCTACTCCAACTCTGTGGCAGATATTGACATCAAACGAAACGTATTCTGCCCCAGCTGTTCCGAGGTGCTGGGAATCCCTTCATTGTGGTAGCAGAACAGTAAAAGAATCCGGGCCTTGAGGATCCGGATTCGGAGTCTCGCAGGCTTGCTTACCTGCTGCCGCTTACAATAATGATGTTATAAGGCACTGAGGCACAAAGGCACAAAGGCACAAAGTGACCGTAAGGCAAAGAAGTGTAATGAGTACACACAATGTAATCATATGATTTTGTTATCAGGTTTTAAACTCTGTGCCTTTGTGCCTCAGTGCCTATGTTAAGCCTTGTTGATGGTTCCGGCTGAGCCAGTTACTTCTGGCCCGGCCCTGAGGATCGGGTTTCCTTGAACGAATAAAATGGTTGTGCAGTGTTTATGCTTCTGCGCTTGGGGTCGCTTGTTCCTGAGGCAGGCAGATTGTGATGGCTGTGCCTTTTCCTTCTTCAGTTTCGACATCAATGTTCCCATTGTGGGACGTGACAATTTCATAGACAACGGAAACTCCCAACCCGCTGTTCAAACTGGCCTCATGCTCCGGCGATACAGTCTTTGTGGTAAAAAATGGCTCGAACATATGGGCTTTGGTTTCCTCATCCATGCCGATGCCGTTGTCCTGAATGCAAATTCCCACTTTATTCTTTTCTGGCAGTATGTGTGTGCTGATGGCAATGAAGCCGGTGTCGCTCTGTACAGCATCACAGGCGTTGAGCAGCAGGGCCACGAGCGCCTGCTTGATTTTCTGGTCATCGCAGTAGGCTGATGGGGACTCAGGGGCCAGGTCGAGTTTTACCTCTATGTTGAGCAGGTCAATCTGGTGCTGCACGAGACGCAGGGTTTCCTGCACCAGGGTGTTGAGGTCATGCTGGCGAAATTTCGGCTTGGTGGGGCGGGCAAACTGCAGCAAGCCCCTGACAATTTCACCACATCGGGCAGATTCGCTTTCAATGGTATCAAGATATTGGATGTATTTTGAATTTTTATCGGGAAAAATATCCCCGCTTCTCTTCAGCATCAACTTGGCATAGGTGCGGATGCCGGCAAGAGGATTATTGATCTCATGGGCAACTATGGCGGCAAGGCGTCCCATGGAAGCCATCTTTTCCCCCTGGATGGCATTTTCCTGGGCCCGTTTCAGCTGCGCTGTTCGCTCCTCCACGAGATCTTCCAGTGTCTCTGTCCATTTGTTGATTTCATCGCGGGCATCCTTCAATTCGCCGGTCATGTAATTGAATGACCCGGCCAGTTCACATATCTCATCCGAAGCGGTGATTTGGATCTCAAAGTCCAGGTCCCCGGACGCGACTTTCTGAACACCGGCGGTCAGCCTCTCCACCCTGCTGATGATAAATTTTTCAATCATGATATAGCTTATGAAAATAATGGTCAGCAGGGCCAGAAAGGTTGTAAAAATTGTACGGTCTTTTGCTTCAGTTACGGTCAAAAGGGCCCGCTCCACATCTGTTCTGACAACCATGCCGCCTATAACCTTTTTTAACGAACCATGACAGTGAAAACAGTCCTTTTCATTGAGGATCGGCTCAATGATAATGATATGCCTTTTGCCGTCGATCTCCGTTTCATAGGACTTCTCTGGAGACTCGCCGGATTGCAATATGCTGCTTATGGTTTCCAAGGGTTCAGCATCCGATATTGTATCGGTGATTTTTGTATAAATCTTGTCCTTGTGGGTGGACCAGGTGACCAGCTGATTGGAATCGAAGATGAAGACCTCGATACCCTCCATTTTTTCGCGGATATCTGTCAAAACCTGCTCAACAGCAGCACTGTCACCAACCGACATGGGGTATTTGATGCCGGAATAGGTGGAGGCTGCAAGATCCATGCTTAAGATTTCCATGAGCTGAATGGCGTCCTTTTTACCGAAATGGAGATCCAGGAGAATCTCAACGCACATAACCAGAGAAAAGGTTATGATAATGGTAGCCATTATCTTGTTGCCCAGACTTTTCCTGATAAAGTAGGGCAGCCGGTTCTTGCTGAAGAATTTTGAGGTGTTGCTCATAGATGAATAACCTGTTGGTTGTGAATGTGGAGGCTAGTGTGCGCCGCCATGGATCAAAGGTTTATATTTGAAAGCCTTGACTCGTTCTGAAATGTGGCATGCCTCGCAATCCTTTAGGGTCATGTTCCCTTTTATGGTTACAGGATCCCCTGCCTTCACATGCTCTGCTCCCGGGCCATGGCACACTTCGCAGCCGGCATTTTTGAGATGGGGTGTCTCTTCCGGGCTGATAAATCCGCTTGGCTGGCCATATCCTGTGGTATGACAGGGATAGCACTGCCTGATCTCTTCAGCCGTGAGATGTTTCATTCGCTTTTCAATGCTTTGGAAAGAGACGCTCTTCTTGGCATAGGTTATAAAATTTTCATATTCCTCAGGGTGGCAATCCTTGCAGGCCAGTGAACCGACATAAGTACTTTCATAAGCGTTTTCGCTTTTTTGTTCATGTCCCCGGCAAGGAGCATGGTGCATTAGAAACAGGATAAGTACTATGAGTGTCAGCACTGAATTTCTAAAGCTGCAGAAGCTTTGGGCTGAATTGTAATTTATTTTCATGCTGATGCACCTCCCGGTAATTGTTTCTTACGTTGCAGGGGAGACAAAATCTTCATTGAATGCAGAAAAACAGGGTTCAAATTTATCCAGATCATGCTTGAGCGCTGATTGAATCGACACCGTCAGCATATCCAGGATGGAAATGGCATTCGGTGGTGAGTCGTTTCTCTCATAAATTCTCAACCTTTTACATTATGGCTCTTTGGCAGCAAACCAGGATGATTGTGTTAGTTTAATCGGCAGTTTTATTATGACGGCAACTCCGATTTCCTTGTCATTAACAATTTCCATATCGCCCCCATGATCAAGCAGAACCTGCCTGCACAGAGAGAGCCCCAAACCCATTTTTCCGGGTTTTGTAGTCATGAAAGGCTGGATAGCCTGTGTGGTTGATATATCCTGAAAACCTTCACCAGTGTCAATCAATTCAATATGAATATTATCCCAGCAAAGCAGAACCTTTATTTTTATAGTTCCGCCGCTGTAGGCTAAAGCATCCAGGCTGTTTTCAGCAATGTGCCAAAGTGCCTGGCTGATAAGTGACTGGTCAATATACATGTCCGGCAGTTCCTCATCCAGGGTGAATTCCACCGTCACTCCCATAAATTGTGCCTCAGTCCTTACAGAAAGACACCAATTCTTTAACAACTTGTTCATGTCGGTTAAGTTGTATTCAGGCTTAAGTGGGCGGGACACATCGCAGATATCGCTTATCAGTTCCTCGACATGCTGTACATGTTGGCTGATGTGTTTGAGTTTTTTGCGGGTGCCGTGGGGGAGATCATCCCGTATCATCAGTCTTCGGGTCAAGCCGCCGATAATCATCAGAGGATTGCGTAACTCGTGGGTCATGCGGTGGGAAATCTCTCCAATTGCCGCCATTGTATTAAGGTGGGACACCTTTTTTTCCAGGCGTATTTTTTCTTCCTGAATCGCAATTATCTCCCAGAGGAACAATGCTCCAACATGATCAAGGACTTTAATTCTGGGAAGCTTGTTTTTGTGAATATCAGCCAGAACGCTTTCATCTCCGGTCAGCTCAATTATGAGGTCGAGTTTATTGTTTTGCAGAAAAGGCTTGTAATCAGATATCGTCGGTATCCCGAGACGATGTGCATGGGTCCTGCCAATCGCATCTGTATTAGGATCTGCCACTCCAATTATTTTTGGTTTAAAATGAACGGGGGGGTAGACTTTGAGAAGGTGCAGGATGTCATAGCATCCTTTTCCGCCACCGACAAAGGCCACATTAATGACTTGCTTGCTCATACTAAATGACCGGAAGTGATGAGCGCTTACAATACCTTATCTATGATGCCTGACATATGCCGATAGACAACGTATTTTTCTGAAACGCTCTTCATACCTGCCACACAGCAGGTATGGCATATTAAATAGATACAAATATGTATTTATACTAGTAAAAATACCTATGTCAAGCTTCTTTTTTAAGGGATTTCAAAGGGGTGTCACAATGTGGCAATGAAGAATGAAAGGAATTTATTGAGGAAAAGAAGCTTGCAAAAGATAAAGGCAATAAAAAAAGAGCCGGATGATGTTTCCATTACCCGGCCCTTTCTTATTCAAAGATTTTTATAGATTTCTATTCTTTTTTCTCCTCCAATGCTGCAATAGTATCTTCAAGCTCTTTGACCTTCTTGGTCAGCTTCTTCAAGGTTTTATTGACACCGTCAAAATTATACCACTGTTCTCCGTTGGGAGCTTCCACCGGATAGTTGGCATGCAGATCCGAAGACCATTCCCGCCAGGAATCATCCCAGTTAGCCGCGTCCTTAAAGCCCATCAGTCTTAACTGCAGATAGGTAAGTGTGGAACGAGTGCCGGTCTGGCAATATCCGACGGTCCGCTTGTTCTTGTCCAGAGATGCAAATTTTTCCAGGGTGATATCGGCATCGATGTAACCTGTTGCTTCCTTCTTTTCTGTTTTCTTGTCCAGTTCCTTGATCAGGGTATCCTTATGTGAGACATTCATGGTTGTATTGGGTACATGTCCACCCCTGATAGCCCGCATATCTTTTCCCTGATATTCCTTTTTGGAGCGGGAATCGATCAACTGTGCATTGGTAATAGAACCTGTGGCAATTCCGAGGATTTCATCTGTGGAAGCATAACGACTGGCAACCACATTGGCCGTAAAGGTCTTGGGCTCCTTCACGGTCGGGTTTTTTTCAAGGCGATTACCCGCATTACGCCAGGCATCAAGACCGCCATCCAGCACGTGCGCTTTGTCATGGCCGAGATATTCCATAATCCAGAATCCCACTGTGGCATCGGTAAGTGTCTTTATGTCGCCATGATAGAAAACCACATGGGTATCATTGCCGATTCCGACCTTGCCAAAAAGCTTTTCATACTTCGCCACATCATCAAAGATCCTGGAAGTGGGATCCCTGAGTGCCTTTTTAACGCGTTTTCCCAAACTGATAGCACCGGGGATATGACCTTTGGCGTAATCTTTCAGATCCCTGGCGTCAACTACCACCCAGTTTGGTTTATCGATATTTTTTTTCACGGTTTCCGGATTTACGAGCAGGTCCGGGTTGGCCCATCCTGCAGCGCCGGCCAGCCCTGCAACCAGGAGCAAATAGACTCCTGCAACGATCAGTATTGTTAATTTTTTCTGCATAAGTGTTCCTCCCAAAATTTTTATTGTTATTTGTCCCAGCTTTACCTGACAAATAGTTTCATGCACAATTCTGCGCACCGTCATTGCTCATCACTTGGCAATTAACACAGCCATCTCAGCATTGTTGGCCACTTCTCTGCTGATGCTGCCCATCCAAAGATTATGGAGCCTTTTGCCCCGTGAACCCATAACTATCATCTCTGCTTCTTCCTCCTGCGATGCTTTCAGGATTTCCTCAGCTGGATGTCCCTGCCTGACCAGTGATTTTATTCCTGAAAACCCCTGTTTTTCCAAAAGGTCTTTAAAATAATTCAGTACAGTTTCTGCCTTCTGGTCCACCTGCGCCTGGTACTCAGTCCCCTGAAGTGATTCCTTCAAAGTTTCCGTTTCTGAACTGCTCAGTAAAAGCCCATCCATGATGGACCGCCCCTCAAGCCTTTGGACATATAACAGGGTGATGGTCCTGGGAACACAGCTGCCGTCCACGCAATCCCCCAGAAGATTGTTTAGTATCTCGATGACAGCCAGCGATCCCTTGGTATCATCAACGGCAAGGAGTATTTTATTCATGATTATTCATCCGTTTCCTGAAGGCCCTTGTAATAGTCCTGCACCTCATCTGTAAGGCCTTCGATTTTCTCTTCAGTACCACCGCCATATCCGGCAGCTTCTACAGCGCCGAAATAACCGGGTTCGGTGCCGGTGTGCGCCGAGACTGCATATCCACTTCCAAATGCAAGGCCCCAAACCAAAACCGCCAGTACAATCCATTGAATGTTCTTCATTGCCGCTCCTCTCTGTTATTCGTCTTCTTCATCCTGATATAAATGCTCGTACTGTTTCAAAATATCGTCGGGCAGCGGTTCTCCCTCTTCAAGCAGATCAATGTTGTCACCAAAGCCAACCTCAACAAAAGGCGGGACACTGTACCCCATCATGAAACCGAGAAAGCCAACAACAATAATTATCACCATCCATAGGTTTTTATTCATTATCCTGTCCTCTTTACTGTTCCCTTAACCTTTTTCAATTATGAAGAGGAATTTAGCACCATCCCGCTGTTTATCGACAATCGGGTTGCCCTCATTTGTGCACATGGCAGAGATGGATTCGGCTGAAGAGGGGTTGTCAAAGACCAGTTCAAGCTTGTCGCCACTGTGCAATTTTTCCATAACTTTCTTTGTGTAGAGCTGTGGATGGGGGCAGACATAGCCGGTAACATCCAGCTCATACAACCCAGCTTCTTTTTTATTAAATTGCATTGCCATGATATGAATCTCCAGTATTAAATTTATATGTCAAAATCGATGTTGGCCATTTCCCTGGCCATCTTTTTTTCTGTGTACCAGTTGAAAAACTTTACGCCGATATAGGCGCCGCCGATCATGCCAAAACCGAAAGACCAACCGGACACGTCGCCGTTGGCGGTTCTGACAAAAAAGGCACCGACATTACAACCAAGCGCCAGCCTGGAGCCGATCCCCATGAGAGCACCGCCGATCAGGGCCCATATAGCCAGTTCCCTGGTTGGTTTTTTCCACTTAAACTCGTTATTCATCAGGGCCATGACGGCAGCGCCGCCGATAAGGGCAACCGACATCCAGTCAGCCGGGTTGATGGCCGGACTGGGGATGCCGTTTACCCAGCCAAAATAAATATTGTCCATGTTGTTAAAACCCAATTTCTGAGCCATCCAGCCAACCCATTGGGCTTCCTGGGTGGTGACGTACCAGTAGCCCGGGTCAAAAACTGTGCCTTTGGCTGAGATGCCATAGTCAAAGCCGAGGCGCTGCAGGATTGTACCGGCATTTTTGACACCGAACTTCATGCGCAAGCCTTCGATAACAAACATCTGCAACCCGCAGGCAATACCGAGGAACAGGCCGGCGATAGCAGTACGCTTGGAAGATGTTATCATGGACCAGAAGCCCCGCACGTGGTCAGTAAAACTTGCACTGCGGCCTTCATTGGCCTTTATGTCCATCACAAACCGTTTTCTGGACCAGAAAATGTAAACCACAGTCAACAGCAGGATTGCCGGCAGAATAACTCCGACAAGGGTGTTGCCGATAAAAGCGCCGACCAGGGAATTGTCCTCCAAACCGAGGAGCTTGGCAAAGGTAATTATCGGCTGATCCCACACATAGCCGGCCAGGTATTGATCAACCCAGCCGTCGGACACATTGATGGAGCTGGGCAATCCCTTGGTAAGAGCCGACTCAGCCCATGATTTAGGTACCAGCTTGTTGGCCCAGCCGCCGACATCAACAAAGGCTGACTGGGTAACGCTGATTGAAAGAATTACCAGCATAGAAACACCGTTGCCCTCACCAGCTTTGTACAGTGAACCCGAGGCACAGCCGCCGGCAAAGACCATGCCGATTCCGAAGATTAACCCGGCAATAACAGCATGCATGGACCAGGGCGCGGCATGGAAGGTGGACCAACCGGTTGAAGCTACGAGGGAGGATGTGATTGAGAAGAGAACGGTGGCAATCATGATGCCGACTACCATGCGCGGCACACCGACCGCAAAAAGGTCCCTGAATGCAGAAGCAAAACAGAACCGGCCATACTGTAGACACATACCATATATAAAGCCGAACCAGAGATAAGCGGAAAGATAAAGGTAATACTCGTGCATAGCATAACTACCAATGCTTACCAGGCCGAAAAATCCTACAATGATATAAACCCACATTATGTTTTTCCGCGGCACAGCTTGATCATATGTTTTACGATCAGTACAGCAATCTACTGGCTTTGATACCGGAATTGGATGTGTGACTGTAGCTTCCACTACTACCTCCTTTTTGTTTCTTTTGTTTTTCAAGCGAACAGTATATGGCCGCGGATTTTTGATGAAAATCACCTTCCTCGTCTGCAAGGCCCATGCCACATTGTGGTACCTTCCTGGTATGGGACACCGATGGATTCCATAAATCTCCCTGCAAAATACGCCTGATAAGCGTCGGGCTTTTTTTTGAGATCTTTTGCGCAATGGTTTTTGGTCAAAGGACGGCTTTGAGTTTTTTTGATAATTGTCCTGATCGGCACACCCTGAAAAGCAGAATTGTGCCGTTTGGGACAATCTAGGGATGGCAGCGGGAAAGAATCAGTTGCTGAAATATTCGTGAGAATTGTGGGTTAGTCCGTGTCAAAGACCGTAACAAAGGTCTGGTAGCGGAATACTTTTGAGCTGTTGGTAAATTTTCTGATTAACCTGCTGGATGGATATTTCTCTGCCAGATGCTTGGGCATGTTGCTGATTGGTTCGCTTGAAATGACCACAACAGGGAGTTGCAGATCAGCATATTTTTTGTCCCGGTAGTAAGTCGGTTGCGTGAGTTCCCAGGTAAATCGCAATGAACCGTTCTGCGCTCTCCGGTATCCTTCTTCTGAGTTCCAGGTTTGGTTCTGGTAAATTTTTTTGTCGGTATACAGATCCAGAATAGGGACCGCAACAGAAGTATTTCCAAGAGAATGTGCCTGGGGCAGGCAATACACCTCAACTGCATCAGTTTGAAGTGTATTCAAAAATATGCCTGCATTTTTCAGATTTGACATACTCGTTACTGCCAGGAACGGCCTGTATACCCAGATACCGATAACCAGTGACGACAGCACACCACAGTAAGCTATGTATCTCCTGACCTGGGCATGGGTTATGGACTGCAGGCCGTAGGCGGCCGTCAAGGACAGAAAGGGCAGAAGAGGCAGGAGATACCGCAATCTTTTCAGTTCCAGGAAAAATACCATGACCGCGAACCAGACAATTATAAATATTTTTCTGTCACGATTGATTGCAGCACGGCAGCATCCGAATAATGCAGCCAGCAATATATAAGGGTGGGCCTGAAAGAAAAACACTGCTGCATATCCTTCCTGCCAATTTTTTAGCCCGGACAGCTGATAGGTGCGCAGGAAATTGATCTGCTCTAAAATCAAGGCGCCCTTCCACATGAAAATAGCCCCTAGCAGCAAACCTGTCAGAACTGCCACACCCAATGAACGCTTTATTACTATGCCGGGCTGTGTGTCTATCCTTATCAGTACGATGATGCCAAGCACGCCAAGCATTGGCCAGGTTGAATACTTGCAGAAGAGTGCAATGATGATGGCCATGGCAGCACCGAGCGTCAAAAGAAAGCCGCCTCGCTCAAGAGTGTAGAGGAAGGTGCACACTGCCAACAGCAGGAAGAACATGACATGAATATCAACCAGCATGAGAGGGACCTGGGAGAGAAGATAAGGGGATGCCATGATAAGTACACCGGCAAGAAAGCCTGTTGTCCTGTCCCACAGGAGCTGGCCGATTAAGTAAGTGATTATTGGGATGAGGCCGAAAAGCAGCACATTAAAAAACGCAATGACCGATTTGGTTTCCCCGAACAGTTTAAAGAGAATCCCATAGATCAGCGGCACAAGCGGCAGGTCGGTCCATGCTGTGATCTCTCCACCCCATTCCTGGAAAAATGCACTTATGCCATGCACTTTCAGGTATTTTGCCTGGAGAAAATATCTTGTCGAGTCCAGCAGGTATTCAGGGCTGTTTATAAATGGCAGGCAGCTGAGCACTGCCAGGAGAAAGAGAGAAACGGCAGGGTGTTTTTCCGGCAGGTCTGAGCCGGACAGCGGCAGGGCCAACAGTGCTGCCGGTAATAAAAGCAGAAAAACACTGGCCGGTCCCTTGTCTGCAAAAACCCAGCGCCAGCTTGTCAGGGTGCTCATATCCAGTGAACGGCTGATGTACTGCAGGGGAAAAATCAGCAGGGTTATGAATAAAACAAGCAGCAGCCATTCTGTTCTGGTAAGTCGCAGCAAGGGATTTTGTAACCTCATTTTCATTTCATGCCATGAAGGTTCACAGCCTGTTTACTTTTGATAAATCTGCACCCTCGTCTATACGTTTCAATTTGTGCAGGTCTTTGAATATGGCATTTACCTTGCAACAACAATGCCACGAATATTCAGTTATAGGAATGATCGCCTGCTGACAGCGCATTATTCAGCCATATTTTATATGCTGTTGCGGGGCGGCTTGACAGATAAAGTTGTCCCAAATGGGACAGTTTGGTATGATCTGAACGTAATGGAAAGATTTAATTTTTTAACAAGCAACATCTTATCAAAAGAATTTCTGCTGAATTATCATATCGGCGAGGAGATTCTTATCGCATTTATATGTCTGCTGATTGCTGTCAGGGCATTCAGGACCTGTGGTATTAGGGTTGGCGGCGACCAGACTAAAAGCAGTCGAATCTTTCTTGTCGGTGCGGGCTTCCTGATCCTTAGCAGCAGCAGCCTGATCCATGCCTTCATTCATGCCTCCCACTCCCACTTGAATATTCTTTACCAGACACTCTTGGGTTATAGCCTCGGGCTTTTTATCCTTATTCTGGCCATCTCGGTTGAAAATCCGCGCAACAAGATAGCTTTGCCCCTGCTCTATATCCCGCTGCTTGCCCTATGGCATCCTGCGGTCTATGAACATTTCCCTTTTTTCGGACAATTCCGGCCGCTGGTCTGGATATTGATTGCCTACCTTTCCGGCATTGTCTGTATCCTGTATATCGGTACATTTTACCGGCGGAGAAGCAAACGGTTTCTTTTGTCCGCTTTAGGCCATCTCATAATCTGCGTGGGCGCTATTTTTCTCTTCTTCCCGGCGCAAATCGGCTCCACTGTCTGGGTGCATGGCCATATCATGAGACCGCTTGGTTTTATCATTTTGTTTTTCAGCATGACTAGGGTGGAGCTCCTGAAAATGGAGGGTTCCATCCTCTACAGGGCCCTGGCCGCTTTTTCCATTCTTGCTGCCATTCCTCTGCTCTTTTTTGGGACCTTCGTGTTTTACGACAATATCTCCCCTGTCACTATAATCGGCCGTCGGTTTATCATTTTTCTGCTCCTGCTCATCACGCTTATCTCCGGCCTCCTGTTTGGATTGGGCATGATTATCAGACTGATTCGGCCCATTCTGCAGTTGAAGAACTCGGTGGACGGCATGGTGGGAACGGGCATGCACAAGCAAATTCCCATTCAGAGCAATGACGAGATCGGGGAGCTTTCCGGGGCATTCAATGACATGCTGAAGCGGCTGGATAATGCCATTGAAGAACAGGAGAGAATGTGCCGGCTGGCTGCCACCGGTGAACTGGCCGCCACCCTGGCGCATGAAATAAAAAACCCGCTCAATGCCATAGGCGGGGCAGCAACGTATATCGGCAAAAATACCAAGGGCAGCCTGGCCAAGGAGTTTGTCTCCGTCATCACCAGTGAGGTCTCCCGCATAGATAAGTTGACTACAACACTGCTCAGCTTTTCCAAAACAGCAGAGCCGAATCCCGAACCGACCGATTTCAACAAACTGGCAAAGGAATCCCTTCACCTGCTGAGCAAGGAATCCCCTGATATGCAGGTATCAATAATCGAAGACCTGGCTGAAGACATTCCTCGGGTTAACTGCGATTATAACCAGATCAAGCAGGTCATTATTAACCTTTTGATCAATGCCCTTGATGCGGTCAGCGAACAAGGTGAAATCCGGGTAAAAACCTGGCATAACAAAAATAAAACCTATTTGTCTGTTGAGGATAACGGCAGCGGTATTTTGCCGGAAATAATTCACAATATCTTTAACCCGTTTTTCACCACCAAGACCCGCGGCACCGGGCTCGGCCTGGCTATATCAAAAAAGATCGCCAGGGAGCATGGCGGCGATTTGACTGTTGAGAGTTCACCGGGTAAGGGAAGCATCTTTACCCTTGTTCTTAATGATTAGGAGAGCAATGAATGGCACATAATATCCTTATTGTTGACGATGAAATAAACACGCTCAAGGTACTGGCCGCTACGCTGCGCAACAGTTGGACGGAAATTGATACGGCGCGGTCCGGTGAAGAGGCGCTTGATCTCATAAAAAAGAAAAAGTACAGTCTGGTTGTGTCTGACTTCAAAATGGGGGGCATGAGCGGTGAAGACCTCCTGGAAAAAGCCAAGACTTTCTCACCTGACTTACCCTTCATTCTTCTGACTGCTCACGGGACTATTGAACTGGCCGTAAATGCTATGCGGAAAGGCGCCTACACCTACCTGACAAAACCGGTGAATGTAAACCTGCTGGAATCCATTGTCCGTGATATCCTGGTAAGCGGTACATCTAAGGTTAATGACGCTGATGCAGGCAGGTCTCAGTATTTCAACATAATCGGCAAGACCCCTGCCATGCAGGATGTCTTCACGATGATCAAGCGGGTGAGCAAGACTGATGCAAACATACTGATCCTGGGTGAGTCGGGCACCGGCAAGGAACTTGTGGCGCGGGCCATACATTATACCTCCTTGCGGGCTGACAAGCCGTTTATACCGATTGACTGCACGACCATTCCTCCCGAGCTTATGGAAAGTGAACTGTTCGGCTATGAAAAGGGTGCCTTCACCTGTGCGGATGAAAGAAAATTGGGCCTGATCGAGATGGCCCAGGGCGGCACAACCTTTTTTGACGAGATCGGCG
Source organism: Desulfobacterales bacterium (assembly GCA_030621655.1). Lineage (GTDB taxonomy): Bacteria > Desulfobacterota > Desulfobulbia > Desulfobulbales > BM004 > BM004. Next base: position 1,537 of record JAUXHH010000017.1, on the reverse strand, counting down.
ACCTGGATTTCGCTTTGCAGAAAAAACTGCTGCGCTTCCTGCAGGAAAAGGAAATTCGCAGGATTGCCGGCAAAGACAAAATCAATGTGGATGTGAGGGTGCTCTCTGCCACCAACAGAGACATTGAATCCTCCCTGGAAAATAAAGAGTTTCGGTCAGACCTCTATTACCGGCTCAATGTTATAGCTATCCGGCTACCTCCCTTGCGTGAACGGTTGGATGATATCCCTTTGCTGGCAAATCACTACCTGGAACATTTCCGGGAAAAGAACAAAAAAGACATCCGCGAAATAGACCAGGAAGCCATGAATGGGCTGATGAGTTATGATTGGCCGGGCAATGTACGCGAACTGGAAAACGTCATGGAGCGGGCCGTCATCCTCTGCCAGTATGACACGATAAATGTTGAGTGTCTGCCCAGGAAAATGAAAATGTTTGCCGAGGATCAGTACCCGGAAGTCAGGGAATTCAACCTGCCTGAAATTGAGAAAAGGACCATTATCAAGGCCCTTGATAAATCATCATGGAACCAGTCAAAAGCAGCAAGACTGCTTGGCATAAGCCGTAAGCAGTTGCGTACCAAAATGAAAAACCTGGAACTGCTTCCTGCTGCTGAAAAATAATAATCACTATACCCGATAAGCCAGATCATCATTCATTAAACAAGCGCAAATTTGCGAATGGTCCAGTTTTATCCATCATCCCCCCCCTCCTCAAAAATGCAAAGAATCCAAGCCCATAGAATGTTGCTTCGGAGTCTCGCAGGCTCGCTTACCTGATTTGCCCCCATGGGGGGCTTATAGTCTTTGTCATTCATAATTTTTATGGAGTACTGGAGTCTTGGAGTGTTGGAAATCCATGTGGTTTTCTGGACCGAAATTAAAATTATACTTGACTCAGAGAGCAATGTGTTTTTCAATTTTATTGGGCGAATCAAAACACGAAACTGGAGGGTATGATATGAAAAGTATATTGCTTACAGCTGCACTGGTCACTGGTCTTATCTTAGGAGGAAATTCATTAGCGCTAAGCCACGGAGGTGTTGGTGGTGAAGAAAGCCTTCATCCGGCCCCGTCTTCCGACCTTTCTACTGTTTTATCCGAGTTTTCCGATATTGAAAATTTTGAAAATTTACTGCAAAAATTAAATGATCCCGATCCATTTGTCAGGGTGGAGGCTGTCCAGGTCCTTGGGGAAATACAAAAAAAACAATCCCTTGTCTCGGTATGCAACCGTCTCCAGGACGATAATTTTTATGTGCGGGCTTATGCGGCTGAGGCGCTGGGCAAGATTGGCAGGCTCGATATTGCCCTTACCCTGTTGAGGCTGTTACCCGCCCTGGATGATCCATCACCATATGTCAGGGCAATGATGGTGGCAACCCTGGGTGAATTACAGGATGAAAGGGCAGCAGATTCAATCAGGAAACTCCTGACTGATGAAGATGAATCTGTTAGAAAAATGGCAGCATGGGCCCTGAACAAAATCGAGAACTCTCAATAGGCTCCGCCAACAACCCACTTGTCATTGGGGTTTT
>JAUXHH010000263.1 GCA_030621655.1 Desulfobacterales bacterium | reverse complement strand
TTCGGAACCAGGCTGGTGTATGATGTTCTTCACAGCAAGCGTTTGCTCAAGCCACTCAACTTCTTTCAGTTTATCAAGAAGCCAAACTTTGATTACATGCAGTTGAAAAAAACCATGTTTTCAATTTCAGCAGTGTTTGTGCTCATCGGGCTTATAGCCTTTGTGCAGATCACCAGGGGCAAAGCCAACCTTGGCGTTGATTTTACAGGTGGCACCCTTATTCAGTATAAAGCAGAACAACCGTTTTCCCTGCAGGAGGTTCGTAAAATTCTAGGAGAAAATGGTCTTGATGGTGTGAGTTTGCAGCAGGTAGAGAATGAAAACAGGCTTATTGTCAGGCTAAAGAAATCAACGGAAAAGGCTGAAAATCTTGATGAACAGATCTCAGTTATTTTTAATGAGAATCTGCCGGGAAAAAGTTTTTCCATGGAAAGCCAGGAAGCAATTGGCTCTTCAATAAGTGAAGTGTTACGCAACAAGGCTTTGCAGGCAATAGCAATTTCTCTTTTTGGGGTAATACTCTATCTTGCCATGCGCTTTGATTTAAGTTTCGGGATCGCAGCTGCCGTAGCTACATTTCATGATGTACTCGTGGTTCTGGGAATATGCTGGTTGCTGAATATTGAGATAACCCTGATGATCGTTACAGCACTTTTGACCCTGGCCGGTTATTCCCTGAATGACTCAGTTGTTGTATTTGACAGGATACGTGAAAATATGAAAAAGGCGGCACGTGGGACTTCGAAAGTACAAGGGTTCTCTGATATAGTAAACGGAAGTATTAACGAGGTGTTAAGCCGTACAATCGTCACGTCGCTCACTACGGCCCTGGTCCTTGGTGCTCTTTTCATCCTGGGAGGCAGCGTTATCCATGATTTCTCTCTGGCTCTGCTGATTGGACTCCTGGTGGGAACCTATTCCTCGGTGTTTGTTGCCAGCCCCATACTTAGTATATGGAAGAAGGATTAATTATCTCAGGGACAAAAACTTTTTAGCGCCCACAATAATTTTTTGAGCAATGGAGTGTGGTCTGCTTCAGGCCAGTTTTCTATTCTTTAAGCTGAATTAAGCATGCAATTCCCCGATAATGTAACAAGACTTTGCGGTCTGAAAGGTTTTTCGTTTGGATGTCATCCAGATATAGCCTGCTTTACTGAATGCTGCAGGGAACTCGATTTAGCCCTTACTCCCTATGATGTCCGGTGTTTGTGTAAAGAGTTGCGGATGACAGCTGCATCTTTTATTGAGCGCTACGTGGTCCTGGAGCAGGATGAAAATGATATTTTCCCGGTTCTCTACCTGGGCATGGTGGATGACGGCAGTGCAAGTTGCCCATTTATAAGTAAAAAAGGCTGCAGGGTCTATAATGGTCGGCCGGGGGCCTGCAGGGCTTACCCCGTAGGCCGGGGTGTCACGCTTGACAGTAACGGCAACAAAAAGGAACTTTATGTCCTGGTTCGCGAAGATCATTGCAGAGGATTTGTAGAGGACCAACCCTATACTGTTGCAGAATGGTTCGAGAATCAGGGGCTTGTAGAGTATAATAAGATAAATGATGAAGTTTTGACCCTGCTGCAGCACGAACAGGTTAGTAAAGGATTACGTCTTACCCGGGAGCAGAAGGATAACTTTTTGCTGGCACTCTATAAGCTGGATGAATTTCGTGAACTGGTATCTTCCCCGGAGTTTCAAAATGAGTTTAAGCTGACTGAAGAGGAAAGAGCTTCAGTCCTCTCTGATGACCTCAATCTGCTCCGGTTTGGAATTCGCTGGCTCAAAGAAACCCTGTTTACAGAAAAAATATGAGTAAAGACAGCTTTAAAGCGGATGATTATCCACTCGGAGTAGAATTTACCGAAAAACTCCGGCAGATGGCAGATCCGTACCATGATGGCATGGGGGGCTGCCACGGACCTGATCATACTGAGCGTGTCCATAAGACTGCATTGCACATAGGGAGACTGATGGAGGCACGGCTCGATGTGTTGAGTGCTGCCGCCCTGCTGCATGATATAGGCAGGAGATATGAGACAAGGGAGCAGGGGAAAATCTGTCATGCAGAAAAGGGTGCGGAACTTGCCAGAGATATCCTGAAAAAACTCAATTTTCCCCAATCATTTATCGATGAAACTGCCCATTGCATAGAAGCGCACAGGTATCGCGGTGACAAGAACCCGAGGACACTTGAGGCAAAAATTCTCTATGATGCGGATAAGCTCGATTCCATTGGCGCAGTGGGGATCGGCAGGGCATTTTTGTTTGCCGGTCAGACAGGTGCCAGACTGCATAATGACAGCGATGATGTTGATATCCTTGACTGCAAGCCTTATTCCAGAGAAGATACAGCCTACCGGGAATTCAAATTCAAGATGTCAAAAATAAAGGACCGGATGCTGACCCCGGAGGGAAAACGCCTTGCTGAAGAACGTCATGTCTTCATGGAAGTTTTCTTTGAGCGTCTGGAAAGAGAGACCAAAGGGGCTGAAAGTGTAGGAGAAGATTTTTTAAAAATGATGTCCGGAAGAGGGTAGATTCCGTTTTTTAAGACGG
>JAUXHH010000224.1 GCA_030621655.1 Desulfobacterales bacterium | reverse complement strand
CTCTAACGGTGAAGTCAGAACCTACACGGTTCGTCCTGAAGATGCGGGGTTAGGTCGTTCAAGGCTGGTTGATCTTAAAGGTGGAGACACGCCTGAAGAATCAGCGGCTATCCTGCGTGCCGTTCTGGGTGGGGTTGAAGGTCCTAAACGGGACATGCTTTTGTTGAACAGCGGTGCAGCGCTCTACGCTGCGAGTAAGGTGCCGGGTTTGAAAACCGGTGTTGAACTTGCGGCCCGGATAATTGATTCCGGTGATGCGCTTGCTAAGCTTGAAACCCTTATTAATTTTTCGCAAAATGTTTCCTGATGCAGATTCTTGATACCATTGTAAGCCAGAAGAAACAGGAAGTTGCACGGTTAAAAGCCAGAGGGGTCAGCCGGCCGGAGTTGCCGGTCGATCCTCCACGGGGATTTTTGCAGGCATTAACGCAATCTGCTGAGATCGCGGTGATTGCCGAAGTGAAGAAGGGTTCCCCCTCTAAAGGCATTATCTCCTCTGATTTTAATCCAACTGCAATTGCTTCCAGTTATGAAAAGGGTGGGGCAGAGGCAGTTTCAGTTCTCACCGATGAAAAGTTTTTTTATGGCTCCCTTGACTATATTCCCCTGGTCCGGCAGGCAGTAAAGCTTCCGGTTATCCGCAAGGATTTTATCATCCATGAACTGCAGATACAAGAGGCCAGTAATTATGGCGCTGATGCCATTCTCCTTATTGCCGCCATTCTTGATCAAAATCAGATCAGTGATTATCTGCAGATGAGTACTGAACTCGGCATGGATGTCCTGGTTGAGGTCCACGACGAAAAAGAGTTGGAGGAATCACTTGCTGCCGGTAGCAGACTGATCGGCATTAACAATCGTGACCTCAGGGATTTTACAGTTGATCTTCAAACAACCATCAGATTGCGAAGAGAGATACCAGACTCAGTTCCTGTGGTAAGTGAATCAGGTATAAAAACGCATGACGACATGAAAATGCTTGAGGATCATGGCATTACAGCAGCATTGATCGGTGAGACGTTGATGCGGTCCGCTGACCGGGAAGCTGCGTTACGTGAACTAAGAGGCAGATAAAAATAAGAAGGGTGTGAAAATGGCGCTTCGTACAAGAATTAAGGTCTGTGGAATTACCGGAAAGGAAGATGCCCGGGCGGCTGTGGCTGCAGGTGCAGATGGACTCGGGTTTATTTTTGTGAAGCAAAGTCCGCGCCTGGTTGATCCTGATATGGTTAGGGCAATAACCGCTGAACTGCCGCCGTTTATTGATAGTATTGGCGTATTTTGTGATGAAAAAATAGAGGTTGTTGAAGAAATAGTTAATTATTGCCGCCTGACACTGGTGCAGCTCCATGGCTCTGAATCACCCGAGTATTGCAGGACTGTTTCCTGTCCTGTAATCAAATCATTTGCCATACATCGTCAGTCTGAAAGCGAAGAGCTTGCAGCCTACTCTGGAGTTGTGAGCGGTTTTCTCCTCGATACCTATCATAAGGATATGGCGGGCGGTACAGGCATGGTATTTGACTGGGAACTCGTTGAACAGATTCAACCCCCTGGCCCGGTTATTCTTGCCGGGGGATTGAATCCGGAAAATGTTGGTGAGGCCATCCGGCAGGTAAAGCCCTTTGCAGTGGATGTAAACTCAGGAGTGGAGTACCAGCCGGGCCGCAAAGATACAGACAAGCTCAAAAGCTTTGCCGATGAGGTCAGAAAAGCAGATGAGCTTGCCAGTAGAGCCGGCACCCCATTCTTTGGTTGATGCGTTTCGCTTAAAGTCTATCCGGCGTCTCGATTTGTGAGAAACCCGGTCGGATCCTTACTTGTCAGTTTCAATGACAACAAATCGAGTATTCTGATCCCGCTGGATGAGCAGCAGGATGCTTTTCTTCTCTTGTGCCGCCTGCAAAGCTTTTATGTACTGAGCAACTTTTTCAACCTTTTCCCGGTTGATTTCCAGAATGATGTCTCCGCGCCGGATTCCTGCTTCTGCAGCTGCTGATTCAGGTTCGACATCGCTGACTATCAAACCATGGTCCACTTCGGTCTCCAATGATTCGGCAAGTTTTGGAGTTAACTCCTGAACAGTAATGCCGAGTTTTTTGCTGGTGCCGGTTTCAGTGCCTGCAAGAACAGCCTCTTCATCCTCCAGCATGCCGATTTCAACAGTTATAGTTTGTCTTTCACCGTCACGAATAAGAACAAGTTTGGCTTTTTCTCCAACATCTGTGTTGGCGACCATGGCAGGCAGCATAGTCATTTGAGAAACTTCCTTGCCGTTATATGAGATGATAACGTCTCCTGCCTTAAGGCCTGCTTTCTCTGCTGGGCTGTCAGGCACTACCTGGCCGACAAGGGCGCCGATGGGGCGCTCAAGGTTGAAATTGTCAGCAAGATCAGCGGTAACCTGTTGGATCATTACCCCAAGCCAGCCTCTGGTAACTTTGCCATTTTCCTTCAATTGGGCAAAGACGTTTTTGGCCATGTTGACAGGAATGGCAAAACCAATACCTATGTTACCGCCTGTGCGGCTGAAAATTGCCGTATTCAACCCAACCATCTCACCGTTGAGATTAAAAAGCGGGCCCCCGGAATTTCCGGGATTAATTGAGGCATCTGTCTGAATAAAGTTGCCGTAGGATGCGTTATTGATAGATCGTCCCTTGGCGCTTACAATGCCTGCCGTAACAGTCTTCTGCAATCCAAAAGGGTTGCCGATGGCAAGTACCCATTCACCGACTCTCAGCTCGTCTGAATTGCCAAAGACAGCGAACGGCAAATCATTTTTTGGTTTGATTTTTATTAATGCCACGTCGCTTTTAGGGTCTCGTCCAACGATTGTCGCTTCGTATTCTTCAAAGGTGGAAAGCGTTACATGAATCTCATCAGCATCCTCAACCACATGGTTGTTGGTAAGGATATAGCCATCAGCCGTGACAATAACCCCTGAGCCCAGACTTGTCCTTTCCATTTTCCGTTTAGGGGATTGTCCTGGCGTGTCGGGAAGTCCAAAAAAACGTCTGAAGGGTTCCGGGATTTCCATTTCATCAGGAAGAAACTGGTGGGGTGAGGAAGAAACCTCAACAGTCTGGGTTGTATAAACATTGACAACCGTTGGGCTGAGTTTTTCAGCCAGATCAGCAAAATCAAGCGGAACGGCGCCAGATGCAGAACGAACTGAAAACACAGTCAAGGCCAATCCCATTAAAATAAATGAAATCATAAATAATGAATGTTTTCTGAAATGAATTACATGGGCCATTGTTGGTCTCCTTATTTTAGTCTGTTTCATTTTTTGAATAAAAAGAGAATAAATTTAATAATATAAATGTTGTGTTCGGATTCTATGCAATTAATAATAAACATTTAATCTATAAAGGCAAGATGGCAAAGCTGGAACAGCTTTATCCTGAATTAAGAGAAAAATTGTCAGAACAACAATTATATCTCTCACGACAGGCGCAAGCAACTAATGATAAAAACAGACAACAGG
>JAUXHH010000177.1 GCA_030621655.1 Desulfobacterales bacterium | reverse complement strand
TCTGTGGAGCGAAGGAATTATCAGATACTGAATGCCAGCCGCCGACAGCGTATTGCTAACGGCAGTGGTACGAGTGTCCAGGATGTTAACAGGGTAATAAAAAGTTATTCCCAGATGTTAAAGATGATGAAAAAAATGAAGGGGTTTCCCGGAGGTATGGCAGGGGGGAAGAAGAAGAGAAAACTGCCCAAGGGATTAAGACGCTAGCATTATAATTTCATTTAAGGTATATAAATTGATTCTGCTTTTGTGCAGTAATCTTTTTTGAACTGACAGAATTGAATAATTTCAAATAATACATCGCATTAAAATTGAGGAGGAATCTCACAGAATGGCAGTAAAAATTCGTTTAACAAGACTTGGAAGAAAAAAGTTGCCCTATTACCGTATTATAGTTGCAGATGTCGAGGCCAAGCGTGATGGCAAGTTTCTTGATATCGTGGGCTCTTATGATCCCTTGAAGGATCCGGCTGAGATCACTTTTGATTCAGAGAAACTTCAGTCATGGCTTGATAAGGGTGCTAAACCTACAACGACAGTAAAAAGTCTGATGGTGAAGCACGCAAATGCTGAAAAAGCAGTAGCTGAATAAAGTTTCATGAAAGAATTGATCCACTATATTGCTGCTGCGCTCGTCGATCATCCTGACCAGATCCAGATAAAGGAAACTGAGCAGGATGATTCCATTATCATTGAATTGACAGTTGCTAAAGAGGACCTTGGTAAGGTGATCGGCAAGCAGGGAAGAACGGCCCGGGCAATGCGCTCCCTGCTTTCCGCTGCGGCAGGCAAGGTCAACAAGCGGTCCAGGCTTGAAATAATGGAATAAAATGACCCGGAAGACTGACCGGCGAAACTGTGAAGTGCATGACGATCTTGGCTTGATCGGAGAAATTGTCAAGCCCCATGGTATTCGAGGTGAGGTCAAGGCATATTTGTATTCTGAGCAGCCTGAAAATTTGAAGCAGTATAAAAAGATTGTCCTACAGGAACCGACGGGTAGCGGGATTGAAACATATAACGTAGTTAAATGCCGGGAACAGGGCAAACTTGCCATCCTCCAATTGGAAGGTGTTGGAACCAGAGAGGCGGCGCAATCCCTGCAGGGAAGCAAGATATGGGTGAATAAAGCTGACTTCCCGACACTGGATTCTGATGAATATTACTGGCATCAGCTGAAAGGATTAAAAGTTATAACCGAAACAGGTCAGGAACTTGGCAGGGTTACCAAGCTCTTTAATACAACAGCCCATGATATTATGGTTGTTAGCGGTGCCGGTCATGAATTCATGATCCCTATGAAAGGGGATATCATCAGAGAGATTGATGATCAGGGAGGAAAAATTATTATTTCTCCTCCTCCTGGCCTGCTTGAGATTAATAAATGATAAAATGGTTGCGGCTTGAGCTTTTTTCTTAGAGGAGTCGAGTTGTAAGCTCACGGGCCCGGATCATTTACTATGCGATTTGACATCCTGACTATTTTCCCTCTGCTGCTTGATTCACCCCTGGAAGAAGGCATAATCCGGCGGGCGGTTGCAGCAGGTAAGATAAATGTCAATATCCATGATATAAGAGATTTTGCTCTGGATAAACATACCATGACCGATGACCGGCCTTTTGGAGGTGGTGAGGGCATGGTGATGAAACCGGAGCCGATTGCAGGTTCCCTGAATTTTATTGAGGAAAAAAATCCCGGCGGCAGGGTCATTTTTCTTACTCCCCAGGGTAAAACCTATACCCAGGAAACGGCGGAAAGGCTTGCAACCCATGAACATCTTATTTTGCTCTGCGGCAGATATGAAGGAGTTGATGAGAGGATCAGGGCAAACTATGTGGACGAAGAGATTTCCATTGGGGATTATGTTCTCACCGGTGGAGAACTTGCAGCAATGGTCCTGATTGATTCAGTGACCAGATTGCTTCCTGGAGTTTTGGGATGCGAGGATTCAGCGGGAAATGACACATTCAGTCGTGGATTGTTGAAAAATCCTCAGTATACCAGGCCGAGGGACTATGAAGGATATACAGTGCCTGAGGTTCTTTTGAGTGGAGACCATGCTGCCATTGCGGAATGGCGGCTTGTAACCTCAGTGAGACAGACTCTGGAAAAAAGGCCGGAGTTGTTAGCACGGGCAGTTTTTAATAAAGAGGAACTGCAGATATTGAAAAGGAACAGCCTGCTCGAGGCTGTTGAAAAATATGGAAATATACAATAGTGAAACTATCCATTAATCATCAGGTTTAAGCAGCTGTATAAAAGATAACGTGACAGAACAGGAGGTTGGAAAGGTCAAGGTTGATTTGGCGCTGATTCATTACCCGGTGTTGAACAAAAACCAGGAAATAATCGGTTCAGCAGTAACAAACCTGGACCTGCATGATATTGCGCGAGCAGCAAAGACTTACGGGGTTGATTCTTTTTATGTTGTTACTCCATATAAGGATCAACAGGAGCTTTTTCAGGAATTGCTTGACCATTGGCTTACAGGTCATGGGGCAAAATATAATTCCATGCGGGGAGAGGCTCTATCATTGGTGCAAATTTGTGATGATCTGGAGCAACTTTTTGAACGGGTTACAGAAAAAGGGCAGGGACGGCCAACGGTTCTGGCTACATGTGCCCAGGAAAAACATTCTAACATATGGCCTTATCCAGTGGTGAGGCAAAGGATTTCCGGCGGGGAAAGTTTTTTGATCCTTTTGGGGACTGCCTGGGGATTGGCCCAGGAAGTGATAGAGGCAGGAGATGGCATACTGCCTCCAATTTCCGGCTTAGGGAACTACAATCATCTGTCGGTCAGGTCGGCTGCCGCAATTGTTCTTGACCGATTGCTTGGAGTAAGAGAATAGTAACGAAACTAAGGTAAAAAAATAAATATAGAGTATCAAAAAACGGAGAAGAAATTTTTTATTAGGGTGACCTGGAGGCATCCATCGGAAATTGAAAAAAGCCGAGAATAACAGACTATGGGTACAAACATTATTGAACGAATCGACAGAGAACAGATGCGCTATGATATGCCGGACTTCCGTGCCGGTGACTCCGTCAAAGTGCATATCCGTATTATTGAAGGCAACAAGGAAAGAGTGCAGATCTTTGAGGGTGTTGTCATCCGGAGGCGAAGAGGCCTCATGGGTGCTACATTTACCGTGAGGAAGATATCTCATGGTGTAGGGGTTGAAAAAACATTTGCCCTGCATTCGCCAAGGCTCAATAAGGTGGAAATTATTTCCCGCGGCAAGATTCGTCGTTCAAGACTCTATTACCTGCGTGGACTTCGCGGCAAAGCTGCCCGTATTAAAGCTAAAGATTTGCGCTAACAGTTGGGGAGCTTGGATGGGTCCGGAAGAGTTATGGCCTGATCCTGTACCCGATACGTATTCTCTGGAAAGATGCCTCAGACAGAAGGGATATCAGTGGATCGCCGGCCTGGACGAAGTGGGAAGAGGACCATTGGCCGGGCCGGTCGTAGCCGCCTGTGTCATTTTGCAGGAGAGCTGTGACAATAGCTGCTTTGTAGATTCCAAAACCATTAACGCTAAAAAACGGACCCGTCTGTACCGTGAGCTGAAGCAAAATGGAGCCCAAATATCAGTCGGTATCGTTTCAGAGACGGATATTGATCGGCTGAATATTCTCCAGGCATCTCTGTTTGCCATGAAAAAGGCTGTTCTCACCATGCCTGTCCAGCCGGATTTTCTCCTTGTGGACGGCAATCAACCCGTACCAATGTCAACACCGCAGCAGACCCTGGTCAAAGGAGAGTCTAAAAGTGCCTCCATTGCTGCGGCATCAATCGTTGCCAAGGTAGTCCGTGATGATATGATGGATCAGTATCATCTCCAATATCCGGAATACAACTTCCAGCAAAACAAAGGATACCCGACTCTCGAACACCGGCAGGCGATCAGGATTTATGGCCCGTGTGCCATCCACCGGCAGAGTTTCAAATGCGTGAAGGAATTTATTTCCAGTACCTAATGCTGGTAGATATTATCTGCTGATATCATAATGACTTTGAAAAAAAAAGAATTGGGTGCAAAAGGTGAGGAGATAGCCGTCCGCTATTTGAAGAGCAGGAGATACAGGATTTTAGAACGAAATTACCGGATCAGACTTGGTGAAATTGATATCATCGCCGAACATGGAGATAATCTGGTTTTTATTGAAGTTAAGACACGATCAGACATT
>JAUXHH010000012.1 GCA_030621655.1 Desulfobacterales bacterium | reverse complement strand
TGCTTTATTTGCTCTATCTTTCCCGCTGTTTTCTTTATAGGTCTTTTTATCACTATTCTGCTTGCGCTCTACCTGCCTTTGGGACAGACGGGAGTCTCCTTTCATCTGCCTTCCGGCATCTGCGCCATTTTTTCTGACTTCAGCAGTTTTACTTTCCTGCTTTACCATACGCTTTCTGCCGGTTTCGACCTGCGCCTGTCCGGCCCTATTGCCCCTTCCCTTGCTTCTCTCCTCTTTTACTGCACTTTTTCGCTGATTATCATTTACAGCAACCCTCTTTTTTACAATTGTCCTTTCTCTCTTTGTAACAGTTCTCTCCCGGATCGTCTGTTCAGGCCTGACACCCTTTACCCGTGCTGCTTTATCGAGAACAGCAGTCCTGTCATTCTTAATTGCGCCGGAATGTTTTTTCTCAATAACCCGCCTGCTGCCCTTTTCATATTTGCCTGCTACAGTTCTTTCTTGCGGCATATTGCGTTGGATACGAGTTGAACGTTCTCTTTTTCTCTCGTAATTTTCACTCCTGAAGGTTTTCCTTGTCTTTACCACTCTCCTTTCAGGCTGGATTTCAATTCTCTTCTCTGTATCTCTGATTCTCGCAACTTTTGTTCCGGTTCTCGTAACTTCTGTTCCGGTTCTCGTAACTTTTGTTGAATACTTCCTGTCCCGCAATCTTTCAGCGGTCTGTAGCGGCTTGTAATTCTTAACAATTACCGTTTTATTAATATTCCTGATCTTCACCGTATTGTAGTTGTTGATTGCCCCCGGTTTCCTGTGATACAGGTGGCGCTTCGGTATTACGACCGCATGGTCAATATGCCTATGGCCTGACAGGTTGATATTAATGCTGAAACTCACCCCTCCCCGCATCGCAACTGTTCTTGGCCCCCACTTGCGATAACCGTAATAGATTTCCCAGGGAGCAAGAGGCAGCCAGCCGATATAGTCATTATGAGCAATCCAGCGAACCCTGCCCGGATGCCAATGGGACCGGTATCTCTTGCCAAACCTGATGTTAAAGCCAATAACCGTAACGCCGGCAACATGCGATACATGGACATAGGGCGTCCATAACCAGGCTCCATGCATGTTGATCCAGTTCCCATGATGATGGGTAACCCAACCCCATGGGTTATGATCTATCCAGACGGAAGATCCATGCCAGTCCTGCCAGTAGCCCGTTGTATATGGACTCCAGCCGACAGCTACCGAGTGCGGCTTCCAGGCCCAGTAATAATATCCGCGGTAATAGATCCTTTGCCAGCGCCCATATGGTTCCATAGCATAGGCATACTCCTGCATGGACTCAGGTAGATGCTCGGAGCGCACCAGGTTGTTCCGGTTCCACAACCCTTCTCTGTCTGCACACCAGTTGTCCCATTTTCTGTCAATGGGACCGACACCGGCAATAATAGACTTTTCTAGAAATTCAAGACTGGTAGATCCTGATAAGACCTCTATCTTCTCCACTCCATCGTCATAAGAATGAAAAGTTGCTTCACCGCGCACAGCAGACACAGTTACTGCCTGCTCGTCCGCCTGCACATCAATAGCACTTCCAGGCCCGATCTTTACCGTGCCCCTGGCTGTTTCTACAATCATTTTACCTGCGGAGCTTCTATTGTAAAATCTCACAAGTCCTGACTGCAGAGTAAACTCGGCAATATCATCATCCAGGTTCAGAATTTCAATCTCGGTATTTTCGTCCAGCCTCATCAGCTGATTATCAGGAAAAGCAATTTCCGCCCTGCTGTTATCCCCTGTTGCCAGAACATCCTGTGTGCCGGCAGGAGATTGTAGAGATGTTGCTACCCATCTTTTATCCACATCCATATAACGATATATTTCACCTTCGATGTGGGAGATGCGTCCTACAATAATTGCCGCATCAACTGCGCTGCCAGCCCACATTGTTGAGAACAGGACCAAGAGGAATAAAATAATTTTTTTCATGGCATCACCTTTTATCAATTGTTTAAATTGATTTTTGCTCGTCTTTACCTGATAAGACAGATGCGGACGGTGTTTTGTTTACATCTTCTACCGTGATTCAGGTTCTTTTTTTATAGACATCGATACTTTTGGGGCGATGTCTAGTGCTTACAAGCAATTTTGTCGGCCCACGGATTCAGGATAGTGCCTTTCCTGCGGCAGGCAGACTTTACCTCTGTGCCTCTGTCTTTATGCCTTGAATTTCCTTAAAAATCCTGCTAATTGCATCAGTTAGGACCAGTCAGTGTAATTTAACCAGAAAGGAGCACCAACAATCCATGATGCGAGGTGCATTACAATGAAAAGAACAAGCATCTACTGTTTGGCAATTGGGCTTGTGCTTGGTATATTCCAACAAACCATTGCAACCACCTCACAAGGTGAAACAAACGGAATGCATTTTCAGGAAGTAAAAATTATACGTGTCGGCACTGCAGAAACCAAAGCGGATTACTTTGCCGGCAAATCTCCACGTGCAGTAATTCTTGCACCTGGAGCAATGTTCAGCAAAGAGAGCTGGCATTTTCTGGCAGAACGTTTCCAGGAGTTGGGAATCAGTTCTGTTGCCCTCAATTCAGGCTCCACGCCTGACCTGTTAAACGCTATAGAATTCCTCAAGGCAAAGGGTGTGAAAAAAATCACCATGGTTGGTGCAAGCGCCGGCGGCGCCGGAGTGCTGTTTACTCTGCAGGACACAATCGACCCTTTGGTGGATTCTGTAATTCTCCTTGCCCCTGCGGGTGGCAGGCCCATAAAAAGCAAACAGGTTAGAAAGCTGTTTATTGTTGCTGAAGATGATATGGTCAGTTCAAATGCTGAAGTCTATAACCTGTACATTGGTTCTTCCGATCCCAAGACTTATAAGGAGTTCACGGGTTCTTCGGAACATGCCCAGCGTTTATTCGACAGCAAGCACAAGGAAAATATCGTTCAGATGATGATCCATTTTATTGAAAATAAGCCCAGGAGGTAACTATGAGCCAGATCACACTTCAAGGTAACCCGGTCCAGACAATTGGCAGCCTGCCGGCTGTCGGCATGCCAGCCCCTTCCTTCAAGCTCGTAAAATCAGACCTCTCTGAAGCGGACCTGCAGGATTTCGGCGGCAAAAACATCATATTAAACATCTTTCCCAGCCTGGACACATCGGTCTGCGCAGCATCGGTTCGACGCTTTAACAAGGAGGCAGGAGAATCCCCTGATACTGTCGTACTGTGCATATCAGCGGACCTCCCCTTTGCCCACAAGCGTTTCTGCGAGGCAGAGGGGCTTAATGATGTAATACCCCTTTCAGTTTTCCGTTCTCCGGAATTCGGCCTGGACTATGGGGTGACCTTCACAAGCGGGCCTTTGACCGGCTTATTGTCCAGGGCTGTTGTCATTATCGACAGGTCAGGGAAGGTAGCCTATACGGAACAGATCCCGGAAATCGGCCAGGAACCTGATTACGATGCTGCACTGCTTGCCCTTTCGCAGCTTACAGGATGATTATTACTGAACAGGAGAAATGAGTATGGCGCAGGTGATTGAAATAAGCAAATCGGATTTGGCCGGTGCCAGGGATACCGGTAACAGAGAATTCATAGAGACAAACTTCAAAAAAGCTGAAGAGGTCATCAAGGCAGGGGGATCGGTCCACCTTATGCAGGTATACTCAGATGCATCTAAAGAGGTTGCCGATATCATTGACAATCTGGATCAGCTTGCCCATTTAAAAACTATCTATTTGCGTTGAAAGCTATTAAGCCCAGCGACCTTTAAGAGTAGAACGTCTTTTGTTCGTTCATATACAGACAACATCAATAAATAAACCATTTGAATTACCATGACATTTTCCTGTAAAAATTTTGACTTTAACACTGAAGACTGCCTGAAGCTGAAAACAAATTGCATTATGGGCAGGCCCGGATGCCTCCTGGAAGGCAAGGTGGCATTCAGTGAAGAAATTCAAAAACAATTAAAAACTCTGGAAGAAAAATCCCAGGAGAAAAAGAAGAGCCGGCGCAGGTTATGACGACCTGCGCTTCACCTTGTACCGCAATGGATATACAGATACGAAAATGCCGGGCTGAAGATGCAGCCTTTCTGGCCAGGTCCATTCTTATTGCAGGCCGGGCCCATGTATCCAAAGGTATCTGGGAGTTTGTTTTAAACGCACCGGAAGAGGAATGTCTGCGCTTTCTGGAACACATTGTTGTCACTGAGATTCCGCATCTGTTTCACTACACATGTTATTTCATCGCGGAAACGACTGACAATGTCCCTGTAGGGAGCCTGGGAGGTTATGATCCGAAAAAATCAGGTTACCAGGCTCTGCAGCAGGCCTTCCCTGAAGTGTATAAAAAACTAAACTTGCCCAGCCAGGCGTTTCAGAAAGCCAACGAGCGCGCCGCCGCAATCTTAACCTGCCTGCCGGCGGATATTGATAATGCCTGGGTCATCGACAGCGTGGCAACCATGCCGGAATATCGCGGCCGGGGTGTGGCAGAACGTTTACTGGTGGCAGTAATGGCTGAAGGCAGAAAACAGGGATATTCCCTGGCACAGATAGTTATGTATGACGGCAATGAACCAGCTCTGCAACTCTATAAAAAAATGGGGTTTGAGGTTATTGAGAAAACGCGCGATAAATATTTTGAGAAAGAAATCTGCGCACCGGGCATGTTGAGCCTTAGCAGAAAACTATAGCGATCTTCAACTGTTTCCGGTCCCGATTCGGCTCTGAAAAGGGAAAACCTTTGAGGAGTGCATAATCTACAAAATTGTGTATCATCACGGTCCATGGCCCGTTCAATTCAATCAATAAATCCTGCTCTCAACAAATTTGAAATGTACTACTCTTTTTGACCAGTCAATGCAGATAAGCAAACCAGCTGAGCATATAAAACACTCGCAGGACTCCCTCCTTCCAGCCCAGGAATTGCAGGATACTAAGCAGTTAGTCAATGTTCTACTGCTGGCCTGGAAAAGTTACTGCCTGTATCCGGAAAGGCATGCTGCATCAATAAAAGCACTTGAAAACCTTGAGTCTGCCTTCAGCGTTTTCTTTTCTACCCATAGCGACTTACGGCTGTCAGTAAAAAAAGACAGCCTGCTTTGCGAGTCCGAGACCCTCCATGAAGTATCGTCAGACACTCCGTCTGAAGATATCGTTTCCCTGCTCTACCGCGATGGCATTCAATGGCTTGAGTTCCGGCAGGGTCTGCGCCAGGAGGAGTTGACCTCTTTTTTTAACATCCTGAACAAATACAGGGAGTTGGAGGAGGAAACGGAGGGTGATATCGTTACCGGCCTCATTGATGGAAATCTGGAGCATATAAATATCAAGGCCGTTGATACTTTCTGGCAGGATGTTCCACTGATTGACTTTTCAAATATCAATCCCTCGCTCCCTGAGACAGAAGATTCCGCCAAGCATATTGAGCCGGAAAAGACAGAGCAACAGGAAGGCCCCAGGCGCAATGACATATCCACCAGGAGTATTGCCGATCCTTCCATCAGTGAAGAACTGTGGGAAATTTCACCTGCCGAATACGAAGAGCTGCAGAAAATGGTCCTGGAAGAAGAAAACTGGGATAATACAGAGGATATTTTTGATGTCTTACTTGTTATCCTCGGCAGCCAGACTGACCAGTACAACTTTTCATCAGTCCTCGACTTTACTCTGGAAGAAGTGGCTGAAGCCATAGAACAGGACGAGTACGGACTGCTGCTCAACCTTTTCCAGTCTCTGCACCAATTGCTTTACAGAGATGCATCCGACGAACATGACTGGGTACGTCTTCTGATCGAGGGGTTTTTTCAGGATTTATCCAGTTCCAAAATCTTTGATCTTATCACCGCCAAGCTGATGCTGCTGAATGATAGCGATACTGAGAAGATACAAGCACTCCGCCAGATACTCCTCTTTTTATCCCCGACGGGCATTCTTTCCCTGGGACCCATCCTCATACAAACCAGATCCTCAGCGGTCCGGAAAATGATCCTGGAGGCTATTGAATACCTGTGCCTCAGGGATTTGGAACCGCTGGAGAAACTTTTAGACTCTCCGGAAAAGGAATTAGGGGAGAGTCTTCTCCCCGTGCTCAGCAGATTAAAGAAGGGCCGTACCAATAAAATCTTTTTCAAGATGACTGAACACCCCTCTGCAAAAGTACGCAGGGAAGGCATAAGAGTATTGCTTGTCAGGGACCCGTTTTTCGTACAAAAGCTGTTTTCTCTTATTGATGATCCCCATAAGGAAATCCGCAAAGACATCTTTGCCGGTATCGCCATGCAAAGATCCTCTGTGCTGGAAAACATGCTCCTGAAATATATAAAAGAAAATTTCGACAAAAAGGATACAGCCCATATCCTTGCCTGTTACGAGGCCCTTGGCCGCTGCGGCTCTGCAGCCGCAACCCCTTTTCTGCGGCGAATTCTTCTTGACCAGGGGTGGAACTGGTTTAAAGGTTACGGCAAGTTAATCCATCGCGAAGGTGCCGCCACTGCCCTGGCATTACTGGACACCAGGGCAGCAAAGAATATTCTCCAGACCGCCTCAAAAAGTAAATTTAAGGTTGTCCGGGAAGCTTTTGACAAGGCAATGGCAAAAATTGATGCATCTGGAGAAGACAGTAATGGCTAATCTTCCCAAATACAGATCATACACGCTTTATGAGAATTTTCTGCACTCCTTCTATAGCCTGCTTCAGACAACAAGAATCCACAAGGATGATCACAAGCTGGTTACAGCAGGGATCTCCAAATTTTATGACTCTTTTGCCAGTTGTATGCAGGGCGAATCCTTAACCATCAAAATCTCCAACGACCACTTTTTTATCCAGGATAAGCAGCTCTCTTACAACAGGATATCAAAGAATCTGATTGACAATATGGCGCGCTATTTCAATGCCCGCGAACTCGAAGGGCTGAAATTTTCCCTGGCATCCAGAGAGGCCTCCAATGAAGCCATTCTCGCCTTCATGCGTTTGCTTGATAGTGCGGACCAACGACAAAATCCGGTTGCCTTCCTCCAAACCGGCCTGAATTTAAAAAATATAGACTGGGTAGAAGTTTTAAAAAAACCGGAGAAGCCTCAGGAAGACAAACTCTCCACGCTCAAAGGCAAATCAGAGCGCAGAGAATGGGCCAGAAAAGATTACACCTATATCTCGGCCTCTTTCAAAGAGGTTGCCCAAAAGGTTACAAGCAAGGGCCGGGTTGGCATGCGAAAAACCGTACGGGTAATCCAGGACATGGTAACGCATCTTATTGAGGACGATGAAGTTTATTCTGCCATCAGCACGCTTCGGGTGTTTGACGACTATACGTTCACCCATTCGGTGAACGTTGCCATTCTTTCCATGTGCATCGGCAAGCACATCAATCTTTCCCCGCGCTCTTTGGAGCGTCTTGGGATCTGTGCCCTTTTTCACGACCTTGGAAAAATTGAAGTCCCGGACAGAATACTTAACAAGCCGGGCAAACTTGATGACGCGGAACTCAAACTGCTGGAGGAGCATTCACTCAACAGTGCTAGACTGATCACCAAGCTCAGAACATCCCGCGACCGCAAAGCCAAAATACTGCTGCCTCCCTTTGAGCACCACCTGAAGTACAACCTGTCGGGATATCCCTATACCAACTGGAAAAAGCCGTTGACCCTTTTCGGAAGAATTATTTCCATTGCCGATGTCTATGATGCAATAACCTCACCACGGATTTACCGAAAAACCATTATGAGTCCCGACCGCGCCCTGGGCTTCATGCTCGATGGTGCCGGCAAGGATTTCGACCCCATCCTCATAAAGGTTTTCATAAATATGTTTGGTGTCTACCCGGTTGGCACCCTGTTGAAGCTGAACAGCGGCGAACTGGCCCTGGTTATCAGTTCCTCCAGAATGAAAGGGGAAAAAGCCCCCCTTGCCTGCATCATGGAAAAAGATATTAACGGCAGGTATAAACAGGGAGCAACTGTTAACCTGGCCGAAAGGGATGCCGAAACAGGTGACTATATGAGGGAAATCATCGAAACCTATCATCCTTCCACCTTTGGAATCCAACCCGCAGAGCATATATTTTCCGGCTACTGATCGAATACAGTATTGTCTCACCTAACCCAATGTGCCTGCAATAATGTGCCAGGCCCAAGCTTGGTACTTCAGGGCTTCCTGCGCTTGGCCCTGTTGGTGGCCTGGGCCTCAAGCGGGTTTTCCGGCCAGTAATGCCTGGGGTAGCGACCGGCCAGTTCCTTTTTGACTTCCCGGTAAGTGGTTTTCCAGAAAGCGGCCAGGTCTGAGGTGACCTGGATGGGACGCTGAGCCGGAGAGAGCAGGTGGATGAGGACCGGTATTTTGCCGCCTGCCACGGTGGGCGTCTCTGCACAGCCGAACATCTGCTGGATCCTCACTGGCAGGACCGGCACCTCACCGGGCCGGTAGCGCAGCTTGATCCGGGAACCGCTGGCCACTTTAATATGGGTGGGGGCGATTCGATCCAACTCCTGCTGCTCCTGCCAGGAAAGCCGGGCGAGAAGGATATCAACAAGGTCCAGTTTTTTCAGATCATTAAAACCTCTGGCCCCGGTCAGATAAGGTTGCAGCCAGGATAAATCCTGCAGGAGGGTTTCATCGGCCACATCAGGCCAGCTATCGGGCTGCCAGAGGTGGGCCGACTGAATGCGGGCCTGCAATTCCCGGCTTTTTTTCTGCCAGGGCAAACAGGTGATACCGGACTGCCGGATACCCTGCAGCAGACATTGGCTGAGCTGCTCCGGATCGGCTCCCGGCCATTTCTTCCGGGAGAGCACCAGGCTGCCAAACCGCTCCTCCTCCACAGCAACAACCCTTTTCTGCTCCGCGTCCCAGCGGACTGTTTTTTCTGTCTCGATAAGATGGGCATGATCGTTTCTGAGTTCGTCCATGGACAGGGACGCTGCCAGAAAAATACGTCCCTGTTTTTTGCCACCATGCAGTTTGGCAGCGACCAGCAGTTCGGCCTGGCCGAGATGATCACCAGCAGGCAGGATCGCCCCCTGCCCGGAAGCGAGCAGATGCTGTGCACTGCCCGGTTTTTTATGGGCGATCCGGTCCGGATAGGCACTGGCCAGAAGGTTGCCCGCTGCGCTTGCCTGCCCTGAATCTTTCGGGGTTTTACCAAGCAGTTTCCGGTACTGGGCCGCTTCCCTTAAAATCCGGCGGCATTGAGCCGGATCACCGCCTTTTGCCCGTACCAAAACAGCCCCGTCCCGTTCAAAAATTTCCAGAAGCTGCAGCCGTTCTTCGATATCGGTGCTTTGACGGTCGATCTCCTGTTTCAAGGGATCGCGATTGTTCAGTATTGCCGCCAACCGGCAGGCCAGCCTGCTCAGCCCTTGCTGTCGCCCATGGACCAGCATCAGGGCCAGCCGGGGATGCAGGGGGAAGTTGATCAGCTGCCTTCCCAGGGGGGTGATGGCAAGTTTTTCATCAATGGCCCCAAGATCAAGAAGGATACTTCTGGCCTGGTTGATCTGACCCCGGCGGGGTGGGTCGATCCACACAAGTTGGCCGGGATCGCTGACACCCCAGAGAGCCAGCTCCAGCATGAGGGGGGCGAGATCAGCATTAATGATCTCGGCCGGCAGAAAATCCGGTCTTGAATACTGCTCACCCCGGGTCCAGAGCCGGTAGCAATGACCAGGACCAAGCCGTCCTGCCCGGCCCGCCCTTTGCTCTGCCGAGCCCTTGGAGATCGGAATTGTCTCGAGACGGGTCAGGCCGCTGGCCGGGTCAAAACGTGGGGACTTGAGCTGGCCGCTATCAACCACGGTGGTGATGCCTTCGATGGTAAGACTGGTTTCAGCAATGGGGGTGGTAAGGATCAACCGCCGTTTACCCGGTACCCCGGCAAAGACCAGGTTCTGCTTTTCCAGGGGCAGGTCGCCATAGAGCGGTAGGCAGACCAGGTCCGTTCTTTTATCATAATGGTCCAGAACAAAACGGATCTCGCCTGCACCCGGCAGGAAAACCAGAATATCGCCCTGTTGTTCAACAAGGGCCTTATCAATACCCTTGATCGTTCGACCGGTAATAGATTCGGTTGATTGACGCTGCAGATATTCGACGGACACCGGGAAACAGCGGCCCTGCCCGCTTATCACCGGACTATTGTCGAGCAGAGCCCCGATCTCGCCACTGTCAATGGTGGCTGACATGACCAGCACCTTCAGACCCTGCCGCAGCTGTCGTGCATCCAGGCAGAGGGCTAAAGCCAGGTCACCCTGCAGGCTGCGCTCGTGGAACTCATCAAAGATCACCAGCCCGATATCGCCAAGCTCAGGATCGTTCTGCAGCATCCTGATCAGAATACCTTCGGTCACCACCTCGATTCTGGTGGCCCGGCTCACCTTGCTGTCAAAACGGACCCGGTAGCCGATGGTGCCGCCGACCCTGTCACCCACCAGTTCACTCATCCTGGCGGCAGCGGCCCGGGTGGCCAGACGCCGCGGCTCAAGAATAATGATCTTGCGGCCGCCCAGCCAGGGCTGATCCAGCAAGACAAGGGGGGCTATGGTGGTTTTCCCGGAACCCGGTTCCGCTGTCAGAACAGCGGCAGAGCTTTTGGCCAGAGCCGACAGCAGCTCCGGCAGAATATCATGTATTGGCAGTTCGGGTAAATTCGAAATGGACATACCATCTGCTTACCACGGCAATCTCCATCATGACAAGGGCTGCCACGTAAAACATCAATCATTGATGGTATTTTTTACCGGAGGCGCTGCTGGAGAGGAATGTCAAAATGCCAAACCTGACCCCGGTTCTTATATGTCCAATACTGGCACAACGACTTCTTTGCGTTTTGGCGAACGGGTATTCACGAAGTCAGCGGACAAACGAGATCCATCGCTCCACTGCTACTCAAGCCCCAGACTACTGCCGGCGGATCGTCAGCCCTCAATGGCCTTCACAGCCTCGTCCGTTGTCAGAACCGCGTTGGCTATATACCCATAGTTGATGAGCGCCGCCTCGTAGCCGTCACCCAGCTCGGGGTGCCTGGCACCGGCCGTCGCGTCCTTCACCACGGTAACCTCAAAACCCTGCTCGAGCAATTCGCGCAGGTGGGCTTCGACACACAGATTCGCCGACATGCCCCCCAGGATGACCTTACCAATGCCGCGTTTGCGAAGCTGCAGGGCCACGTCGTTGTTCTCCGGCCCATAGACCTTATGGGGGCTGCACACAATAGTCTTACCGTCCTCGATGTAGGGTTTGTAGCGCTCCAACCAATCGGCGCCCGACCCTGAAAAACCTTTCAGATCCAATGCACCGCTTCGATCAAACATCTTGATATCATGCATTACATTCTCAATGGTTCCCCCGAACTTCCAGCCGCGATCGGTGGGGTAATAGTAATGGGGCGAGATGAAGACCTCGAACCCGTTGGCCTTGGCAGCCTTAAAAAGCCTCTCGATGTTCTCGACAGTCTTGTTCTCCTTGACGCTGTCGCCGACCAACTCCCAGGTGACACCTTGTTCGCTTAAGAAGTCGTTCTGCACGTCGGTTAATAGCACTGCTGTGTCTTTATTATTTATGTTCATGGCTTTTCTCCTTTTCAGGTGTAATATTTTTTTCAAAATAAAAAGCCGAATTACCTCTTACAAAGGTAACCCGGCTATCTTTTAAAAGACCCGTTGCTTTCCGCCCCATCCTTTCAAATGGTTTGACTTTTTCTATTGTAAGCTATGATATAAAAAATATGCATGGAATGAAAAATAGTCAAATGTCTCTTGTGATACTATGTGGTGCTTGGGACGGTGGCCATAAAGTACAGATGTCTAATGGACATGCCAACCTTTCAGGAATTATTCATGGGGCCGAATTTATGGCGGTAGCCATTAATTTTCAGTAAGGATTTAATATAGCTTTACTTCATTTGAAG
This sequence comes from Desulfobacterales bacterium, assembly GCA_030621655.1. Classification (GTDB taxonomy): domain Bacteria; phylum Desulfobacterota; class Desulfobulbia; order Desulfobulbales; family BM004; genus BM004. The sequence continues at coordinate 4,247 of JAUXHH010000012.1, read as the reverse complement.
GAATGTCAAAATGTCAAGCCTGTCCCGCTACTCACTAGAAAAATAAAGTAAGGAACTTATAGAACAAAGTATGCGAAGCATAAAAAACACAAGGGCATTTTTAACCATCCAAAAGGGAAAATGAACAGCAGCAAGACCAATAGATTTTATAGAAAAAAGGAAGGCCCCACTGCATACATAATTCCAAAAGGCGTAGAGCGTCTTAAGCGAGACTTGTGGAGGGCATGCAGTGAGGCATTACCTACAGTAGAACACTTAATTTATTAAATACAACAATATAGAAAACATGACAAGAAATAATTAAGGGAAATACAGAGGCAACGGTACAGCATCAGTAATAGGAATGTCGGTTCGATTCCGACCTCCGGCACCAGTAAAAAGTAAAGGGATAGGCAAATTCTGCCTATCCCTTTTTTATGTAAATTTTCGGTCTGCTGCCTGCGGGCAATTTCATCTTAAATTCCTGCAACAAAAGGAAAGAGGAGAAAGATCTTAACATCAGGGGTCAGTGTTCTTAATAGAAACCAGGCAGCAGACCGAAAAAATAAGCTATAATTTTATTATACCATTCAGCTTAGTTTAGATATAATTTAAAGCTAATACCCTAAATGAATGCTCATTCATTTATCAGAATGCCTTAATGTTGTCAAGAAATATTTTACTATGGGTTCATGGGGTATCAATAATCAGGATTTTTTTCAAAATATCCTAATGCGACAGGTGTACAAACTGGACAGCTAACGAACTGTTTATTATTGATAATTGCAATTGAGAATAGGTGGGATTATGATACGTCTGAAAATTGCATATAATGAAAAATAAAATTGGTCGTCAGCTCTTTGAAGCAGCCTGAAATATAATGAAAATAGCATTGGTGCAGATAAACCCGATCATCGGGGATTTTTCGTATAATTGTAAAAAAATTGTTTCCTGGGCGAACAGGGCCAGAGAAAAAGGGTGTGAACTTGCTGTTTTCTCTGAGTTAGCCCTGTGCGGTTATCCCCCGCAGGATCTTCTCGAGCGGTCGACATTTCTTGTTGATCATGACAAGGCGCTGCAGAAGCTTATCAACGGGATTTCCGGAATCGGCATCATCTGCGGTCATCTTGAGAAGCATACTGACGATACTGGAAAGCCTTTGCACAACAGTGCCAGTCTCATAGAAAATGGCAAAATAATATTTACTGCCCAGAAAAGACTTCTGCCCACCTATGACGTATTTGATGAGGCGCGTTATTTTCAACCCGGCAGGCGCAGTCAGTCATGTCTTTATAAAGGGTTGAATGTGGGGATTACTGTCTGTGAAGATATCTGGAACGATAAAGGGGCATTTCCGCAAAAACTTTATGCAACTGATCCAATCAGTGATCTTGTCTCCGACCTGCAAGGCGCAGACGGTAAAATTGACCTGCTGATCAATATTTCAGCTTCGCCCTTTCATATTGACAAGGAAAATATCAAGCAGGAAATCTTTACGCGGGTATGCCAGAACAATGATGTCCCGCTGATCTATGTGAACCAGGTGGGAGGGCAGGACTCATTACTGTTTGATGGCTGTAGCATGGCCATGAACAGCAGCGGCAGCATTATAGCGAGAGCGGAAAGATTCAAAGAAGATATGGTTGTTCTGGATACAGATACCTGGCAGGGAGAATTGCATGGTCAGCAAATCCAGGAAGTGTTTGATGCAGGGTTAACGTCTGGAGAGCCGGATGGTTTTTTGTATGAAACCGCCGCGGTCTTTGATGCTTTGGTCATGGGGGTTCGTGATTATGCTCAAAAATGTGGTTTTTCCAATGGGGTTTTGGGTCTTTCCGGCGGTATTGATTCGGCGGTAACCTGTGGTATTGCCTGTGAGGCCCTTGGGGAGGAAAATGTCCTGGGAGTGGCCATGCCTTCTCCCTACACCTCTGATCAAAGTGTTGAAGATGCAAAATTATTGGCGGCAAATCTCGGGTGCCCATTTGAGATTATTACTATTTCATCAGTATTTGCTGCCTTTAAAGAAAGCCTGGAAAATGTTTTTGCTGCATACGAAGAAAATGCATCTCCGAAAATTGATGTAACAGAACAGAACATTCAGGCCCGCATCCGAGGCAATCTTCTTATGGCTCTTTCAAATAAAGCTGGATCCCTTCTGCTATCAACTGGAAACAAGTCGGAAATAGCTGTGGGATACTGCACCTTGTATGGAGATATGAGCGGCGGCCTGGCTGTAATATCCGATGTGCCTAAACTGTTGGTATATAGACTGGCCCGATATATAAATCGCAATAAGGAGATAATTCCGAAAAGTATAATTGAAAGGCCTCCTTCAGCAGAACTGGCACCGAACCAGTTGGACCAGGATGACTTGCCTCCCTATGATATTCTGGATGCAATTTTAAAGGCATACCTTGAGCAGAATCTGAGCGTTGGAGAGATAGCTGCAATGGGTTTCGACAGGCAGGTTGTGCAGGATGTTGTTAGACGCATAAGGATTAATGAATATAAACGTAAGCAGGCGCCACTCGGGCTAAAGGTCAGTTCCAAGGCTTTCGGCTATGGGCGTCGTTATCCCACAGCCCAGAATTACAGAGATGAAGGTGTTTAATGTAAAGGGGTTTTAAAATGATAATAATACCGACAAAGACAACAACATCTGCAGGGCAGAAACTTATTCAAAAGCTGCTTAACAGGTTACAGGAAGCTGAGACCGGCTGCAATAAAGCTGTAACTGATATTCTTGCAGCAGTCAGGGAAAATGGAGATGAGGCTTTGCTGGGATTTATCCGGAAGTTCGATGCCCCTGATTTTCAGATAAACCAGCTTAAAGTGTCGCAGGAGGAATTTGACAGGGCCCACACCCAGGTTGATCAACCATTTAAGGAAACATTGTCGTTGGCTATTGAGCGGGTGCAGTTTTTTCATGAGCAGGAGTTGGAAAAATCCTGGACCATAACCCGTGATGACGGAGTGATCACAGGGCGTTTGATAAGGCCTGTGGCAGCAGCAGGGCTCTATGTTCCTGGAGGGCAGGGAGGGCGGACTCCACTTGTTTCTTCAGTATTGATGAATGGCATTCCTGCTGGAATTGCCGGGGTTGAGAAACGGATTATGGTGACTCCCCCCAATGAAAAAGGAGAAGTGCACCCTGCCCTGTTGGTTGCAGCCAGCAAGATCGGTATTGATGAGGTTTATAAGGCAGGGAGCGCCTGGGCTATTGCAGCACTGGCGTATGGCACCCAATCCATTCCCAGAGTCGATGTAATTGTCGGCCCGGGTAACCAGTATGTAGCCGAGGCAAAACAACAGGTTGCCGGGATTGTAGGTATAGATATGATTGCAGGGCCAAGTGAGGTATTGATTATAGCAGACCAATCAGCCCGTCCCGCATTTATTGCTGCAGATATGCTGGCCCAAGCGGAGCATGATCCTCAGGCATTGGCGATGCTTGTCACCACAAGTCATGAAATTGGCCAACAGGTCGTCCAGGAGCTTGAACGACAGTTGCAGGAATTGAGCCGCTATGAAATCGCCACCAATGCTCTGAAAAACAGGGGAGTTATATTAGTAGCTGAAGATATCGAGGAGGCAATTGGGCTCGCCAATAAAATTGCTGCCGAACATCTGGAATTGATGATAGAAAAACCTGATACATGGCTTAATGCTATTCAGCATGCCGGTGCCATATTTCTGGGCGATTACTCTCCGGAAGCGGCTGGAGACTATCTGGCAGGTCCAAACCATGTTCTGCCAACCATGGGCACGGCCCGGTTTTCTTCAGCTCTTGGTGTAGAGACCTTTTTAAAAAAAAGCAGCATTATTTCCTATAGCCGTGCCGCGCTGCTGGAAGATGGGCCCCATATCATGGCACTGGCGAACCTCGAAGGTCTTTCCGCCCATGCAAAGTCTGTCGAGGTAAGGATGAAGGAAGAGGAATAAAATACAGGAATCGAGGGGTTAAGGATTCAAGGTTTCGAAGGAAAAAAGTGATGCCGATCTTGGAATATTGGAAAACTGGAAAACCATCACTTTATCTCTCCATCTCTCCATTACTCCAGTAATTTTGCCCAGGAATCACTAATCACTGAAATCCCCATGCTCTCAACCATCGATGCAGAGAATTTTCTTGCCAAGGGTCTCAAACTCATGGGGCTTTCTCTTGATAACCAGCCTGAAGCGCTTTCACATCTTGCTCTTTATTTCCATGAATTGAAAAAATGGAACAGGAAGATCAACCTGATTGCAAGAACCCTGAATGATCA
>JAUXHH010000220.1 GCA_030621655.1 Desulfobacterales bacterium | reverse complement strand
GAGTCAGGCAGACAGAAATGCTGCAGCCTCTTTTCTGGTGGCGTAGTCCACGATAAAAGGTGCAGAATTCGTACAAAATCAGGCAAAACTGTCTATTTGCTTAAAAACGCCGTTCTTCTTAAAAATGATAATGGTGAGGTTATTGGGGCGGTAGAGAATATTACAGATATCACCTCCCTTTATATGAAGGAACTGGAGCTGGAGGAGTTAAAGCAAGAGATGCGCCAGTATTACTGGTTTATGGGATTGCTGGGTAATAGCGTGCCAATGCATAAGCTATTCGACAAGATTAGAAATGCCGCTACCAGTGATGCAGCTGTTTTGATCTGTGGTGAAAGCGGCACAGGCAAGGAGTTGATAGCGAACGCCGTCCATCAACTCAGCAATAGAAAAGATGGGCCGTTTGTTAAGATGAACTGTGCATCACTCAATGAATATCTGCTGGAGAGTGAACTTTTCGGACACAAGAAAGGGTCTTTTACCGGTGCTATCAGCGACCGGGAAGGAAGGTTTGAAGCGGCTGACAAAGGTTCAATTTTTCTCGATGAAATTGGCGATATGCCTCATGCAATGCAGGTCAAACTCTTACGGGTACTGGAAGAAAAGGTTATTGAGCGGGTAGGAGAACATAAACCCATAAAGGTTGATATCAGGTTAATTTCAGCCACACACCAGGACCTGCATGAGCTGATTTCAGCAGGCAGGTTCAGGCAGGATCTCATGTACCGGGTTAACTCTATCATCATTCATACCCCGCCTTTAAGGGAAAGAACAGAGGATATCCCTCTTCTTGTGGCCCATTTTTTGAAGAAAATCTCCATAACCAATGATAAAGTCATTAAGAGAGTCAGCTCTCCTGCTTTGGAAGTCCTTGGAAATTACAAATGGCCCGGGAATGTAAGGCAGCTCGTCAATGCCATTGAGCATGCGGCGATTACCTGCAAGACTGACGCAATTGACGTGTCAGATCTGCCGGACTATGTCTTTGAGGAAGAGAAGATCGAGAAGAATGAACAGTCGGGAGAAAAAGACAAAATTCACTCCGCTCTCACCATGTTTAAGGGCAACCGGACCTTGGCGGCAAAGCATCTTGGTATCAGCAGGGTGACGTTATGGAAAAGAATCAAGGATTATAATATTACTGTGTAGCTTCGAGCTCTACGGCCTCAAGTGTCTCCTCCAAGTATTCGTTTAAATGATTAGCCAGTTCATGGTTTATCTTCTGCAGTTCTGTAACAACCTGGCTATGGGTATGCCTGGGTTGGACTGAGAGTTTCCTGGTCGCCTTTTTCACATCAAAGATACTGTAATCATAGTGCGGGCAGTCATCAGGCAGTATGAAACATTCCTCGCAGATCTTGCGCATAGCCTGCAAGCTTTTAGGGGTTTTGTAATGAAGATCCCTGACAATGCTTGCCACTTCCTCATTTTCAATCTGGGCAATTAATTCTGCTGCCGGATCTGGAGTAAGGGTTTTATTTCCTTTTTCACCTTTGAGCCAGAGCATGAATTTTTGCAGCGCACTGGGCCATCTTATTTGAGCCTTAACCGCAGGTCGTTCGGCAATGGTTTCCTGGATAATAGGGATAGTTTGTGAGAGCATTTCCTTGTTGGTCATTTTCTTTGATCCTCTTTGAAATTATTAAAACGTATAAAACGTTCAAGAATATTGATGAAATTCCGGACGTAATATCCAATCTGCCCATATTACAGCAAATCCTGTGCCATTTGAGGGGCGCAAGGTAAAACCATTTCTAATCAACAGGTTAGGAAGGTAAAGCTGAATTGCGGAAAGAACTATTTTGTTAAAGTGTTAAATGGTGTTAAGGGGCAATTTAACAAATCAATTCTTTTAGTATTATGTAAATGACGGAAAACTGAAACGGCGGGTTTGGTAAAGTTGCTATTTATAGCAGGAAGAGCAGGGCAAAATAGATGGCTGCAAAAAGTCCTATAATGCTGATGGGGTAGAAACCGGATCGCGCTCTTTTGAGAAGATTCTCATGGACAGTTTTTTTGTCTGGAGCTTCGAATGCAGTTTTCCAGAAAGGCCAACATATCTTGGCGAGCAGTTTGGCTGGCAGCTGTTTCACAAACGCGGCGAGGCCAACGAGAAACTCCCCGATAAATAACCGTTCAGCAGTCCTGTTGACAGCATTCAAACCTTTGTCCATAACCTGATAGAACAGGCGCCCGCCTTTGCGGTAGATCAGGTCGGTATCAAGGTTGATTGCCCTGATTTCAGCCGGGTAGATGCCGGAGAGCAGCAGCAGGGTAAATGCCAGGGCTGAGAACATCAGCAGTTGCAACTGAAACAGGACATGGGAAGCTGTATAGGGTACGAAGTCAACGGGATAGGGCAGGATGGAATAGAGAAACTTAGGGTAAACACCTAGAAATATACAGAAAAATGCAGCAATTCCCATGGCGATAAGCATACTGGGAGGTGCTTCTTTCACCCGGTGTCCTGCATCGTGCCCAAAGAAGGCAAAAAACGGGATCTTGATCCCTGAGTGGTGAAAGACGCCGGCAGAGGCGAAAACCAGGGCCAGCCAGATGATACTCATATGACCATGTGCTGCAGCGTCGATTACCATGGATTTACTTACAAAGCCGCTGGTCAGCGGGAATGCTGAAATGGAAGCAGCGCCGATTATACAGAAAAGGGCAGTCCAGGGCATGGATTTATAGAGGCCGCCGAGATCCGTGGCATTGATCTTGCCTGTACGGAACATCACTGCTCCCATGGACATGAAGAGCAGAGATTTGTAAAGGATATGTGCAAAGGCATGTGCTGCCGTACCGTTTATTGAAAGTTGGGTGCCGATGCCGATTCCTACCATCATGAAGCCGACCTGGTTGATGAGGCTGTAGGAAAGCACCCTGCGCATATCGTTTTCAATGACCGCGAAAAAAATTGGAAAGGCAGTCATTGCAGCGCCGATCCAGATAAGCTCCTCAGTGCCGGGAAAGGTTCTGGCCAGGGCATATACAGCTGTTTTTGTTGTAAAGGCGCTTAAAAATACGGCGCCGCCCACGGTGGATTCCGGGTAGGCGTCGGGCAACCAGGTATGCAGCAGGGGCCAGGCCGCGTTTATCCCCATACCGATGAAGATAAAGTAGGTTGCCGGGCTGTGCAGGCCAATAAAGCCCAGACTGATCGATTTTTGTTCGCTGATATACATGATGATGCCGGCCAGAAGAACGAGGCCGCCAAAAACATGTACCATGAGGTAGCGAAAGCCTGCAGCCTGGGAAGCCTTGGTGCGCCTGGCCCATATCAGCCATAGGGCGCTGACTGTCAACATTTCCCAGAACACAAAGAAGGTGAACAGGTCTCCGGCAAAAACTACGCCAAGGGCACTGCCTGCATAGACCAGGCCTGCCACGTATTCCAGGTCACTTTTGATACGCAATGTATAAATAATGCCGATAAGGGAGACGAGGTGAAATATGTAACCAAAAATAAGGGACAGCCTGTCGACCTTAAAGGGCACCAGGTCAAATCCTAAAAAGTTAATTTCCCAGGCAGTGCCAACCTGGGTG
>JAUXHH010000171.1 GCA_030621655.1 Desulfobacterales bacterium | reverse complement strand
GTGGAGCAGCCCTGCTGCATGATATAGGCAGGAGATATGAGACAAGGGAGCAGGGGAAAATCTGTCATGCAGAAAAAGGTGCGGAACTTGCCAGAGATATCCTGGAAAAACTCAAATTTCCCCAATTATTTATCGACGAAACTGCCCATTGCATAGAGGCGCACAGGTATCGCGGTGACAAGAACCCGAGGACACTTGAGGCAAAAATACTCTATGATGCGGATAAGCTCGATTCCATTGGCGCAGTGGGGATTGGCAGGGCATTTTTGTTTGCCGGCCAGACTGGCGCCAAGCTGCACAATGACAGCGATGTTGATATTCTTGACTGCAAGCCTTACTCTAAGGAAGATACAGCCTACCGGGAATTCAAGTTCAAGATGTCAAAAATTAAGGACCGGATGCTGACCCCGGAGGGAAAACGCCTTGCAGAAGAACGTCATGTCTTCATGGAAGTTTTCTTTGATCGTTTGGAAAGAGAGACCAAAGGGGCTGAAGGCGTAGGAGAAGATTTTTTAAAAATGATGTCCGGAAGAGGGTAGATTTCGTTTTTTAAGACGGTAAATGTATGGCTCCATTGAGACTTGTTATATTTGACTGTGACGGCGTCATGTTTGATTCAAAAGACGCTAATAGAATATATTACAATCAGCTGTTAGAAAAATTCGGCCACCCGCTTATGGATGAGCAGGAGGAGGACTATGTCCACTCCCATAATGTTTTAGATTCTGTAAACTATATTTTCAGGAAATATCCCCGGGAAATTGAAGAGGTTAATCAATACAGAATATCGGTAGATTACACGCCGTTTTTAAAATTTATGGTCATTGAACCGGACTTGAAGGAGTTTTTAGGCATGTTGAAGCCGAAATTCTATACTGCCATCAGCACCAATAGAAGTAATACAATGCCATCTGTTATGAAGATGCATGATCTGGAGTCCTATTTTGACCTTGTTGTTACCTCCCTTGATGTGGAACAGCCCAAGCCTCATACCGAGGGATTAGTTAAGATTCTCAATCACTTTCAATTGTCAGCAAGTGAAGCTGTTTACATCGGAGACAGTATGGTTGACCGTGAGCATACGGCTGGAGTCAACATGCGTCTTATTTCTTTTAAGAACCCCGATTTGCCCGCAGAATATCATGTAAACAGCTTTCTTGATATTCCGCAGTTGCCAATTTTTGATGGACTTGTAAGTTGAAAAGCATAAACAGCGCCTCAATGATATCAACAAGTGCAAACGGAATACGTGTCCGCATCGTGCTTTTTCGAAGTCTCCCTGCGGTCGCTTAACTACAATGCCGATAATTTTTCAGGAATAGAAAATTTTTCAGCAGCAGGAGGAAAGTATGGGGAACCTGGAAATATCGCATGATATCCTTCTTGCAGGTTCTGACTTTGAATCCTGCCGTAAGCGGGTTAAGCGTTTTTTTGACAGAACCATGCTCATCCGCTATGACGAGATCCTGGCATTTGAAAATGAGTCCATAAACGGAACCGAGAAGGAATTCCGGACAAGACTCCAGGAGAGCCTTGCAGCCAATCATCAGGTAATAGGAGAATTACTGGAAAACTTAGAGGCCGAGGGCTTTACAACCCTTGAGGATCTTCAGGGGCTGGAGAAGGGATATGTATCAAAAATATTCCATACCATTGCTCATCTCCTGGATGGTTTTATTGGGATAGACAGCCGTTTTTACAATCTTGAAGAAGACTCCCACGGTATTTCACGAGACCTGCAGCAGAAGATTCTTTCTGCACCCCAAAACTATTGGATTTTAAGAGTAAGGGGACGGATTGGATCAGCGGGCGAGGATCCGCTTGATGCCTTGCGAACCTTTGAGTGGAAGGGAAAGAACAACGATTAATTAGCAGTTCATGCAATAGTTAATCATGATGATGGTGATGGTGGTGATGCTGATGTTCCTGGCCCGGCCCGCCAACAGATTCCAATGCCTTTACAAGAGACTCGTCAGCCTTTTTTAGGAGGTCAACCGCCTGCTCGATAAATTCAGCAGTTGTTGCATGGCCATCCTCTCTGGCCACTTCCGCCCATTTCAAATATTCCGAGCCATGGCTCTCATTGTGCTGCAGCCAGTGGGTCAGGAGCATTTGCAGTTTTTCAAGATCAGAATAGTGTTTTTCAGTCATGTTTCAATAATCTGTTATCTAGAGTTACTGTGCCACCCTGGAAGTCAATATTTTTTACCCAGGCAGATTTTACCAGCTTTGGTTCTTCAAAAAGGGTGCTGACAACAACACCTTCACCGGTTACTTCCAGAAGGGTTACATTGTCCATTATTTTTTCCTGCTCTCCGTCATGTTCCAGTACGACGTTCATTTGACACATTGTATTGTCCTCTTGCAATAAAGATTAATAATGCCCATAGAGCATTATACCATAAATCGGAATTCTCCCTTGCCGATCAGGTCGTGAAGATGCAGGAGACCCGCCAGATGGCCTTGATCATCAATTATCGGCAAAATGGTGATTTCGTGTTCCTGCATAATGCTTAAGGCATCCGCAGCCAGGAGTTCCTTTGTGATGGTTTTGGGGGCTGGAGTCATATGATTTTCCACATACTGTGTGTCGAGGTCTAAATCTTTTGCAACCATACGCCTGACATCACCATCAGTGATAATTCCTGCTACCCGCTGCTCTTCATCAGTTATCAGAACAGCACCAAGATTTTTAGCATTTAAGATCGATACCGCCTGACGCAGAGATGTGTTTTTTTCTACCATGGGAATGTGCTCACCGGTGATCATTACTTCCGACACACTGACTTTTAAGCGCTCACCCAGGCTGCCGCAAGGATGGTTTTTGCGAAAATCACATTCTTTAAATTTTTTCCGGTCCAGAAGAACAACAGCGAGTGCGTCACCCATTGCCAGGGCGGCGGTGGTGCTGGCTGTTGGTGCCAGTCCCAGGGGGCATGCTTCTTTCGGCACTGCAACCTGTAAAACAGCATCAGCAAGTTTGGCCATGGTCGATTCAGGGTTACCCGTCATTGCTATTATTGAAACACCCCTGTTTTTCAGGCTGTTAAGCAGCAGGTTCAGTTCCGGTGTTTCACCGCTGTATGAAATGGCAAGAACCACATCCCTGGGATCAACAATCCCTAAATCTCCATGCATGGCCTCAACGGGATGCAGAAAAAAAGAAGCGGTGCCTGTACTGTTTAAGGTTGCTGCAATTTTTTGGCCAATTAATCCCGATTTCCCAATACCAGTCAGGATAACCCTGCTCGGACATGACATTATCAGATCAATGGCCTTATCAAAATCAGGACCAATCTGCTCCAGTAAAGCGAGAATGCCCTCCGCCTCAGTTTTCAATACTTCTTTCGCCTGTTCAATCGACATGTATGTTTTGCTCCCAAGAGCGATTAGTTTAAAAAAATAAAGCGCCGGCAAACGGGTTCGTTTAGTTTTGGAACAATTTCACCATTATTTTATGCAAAAGAATATTAAGACCTATTGCACCTATAATCAACCTTAAAGCCGAATTAGGTATGAGGACAGCTGTCAGCTATCAGTGGTCAGTTATCAGCAGTCAGAAGAAAATATTTTATTTTTCCCCTCGACACCTTTTCTTTTCCCCTTCATCTTTAATCCTGTTCCCTGCGTCCCCGTCTTAAAGAATATGGCTTGTCGGCTGTATTGCTCTGGTATATAAATAGCGAATGGATTTGCTGACAATAATTCTCATTGCATTGGCGTTGGCAGTTGATGCCTTTGCCGTGGCCCTCGCATCAGGTGTCAGTCTTTGCCGGGTAAGCGGTCGGCAAACCTTCAGGCTGGCATTTCACTTCGGCCTCTTTCAGGCCATGATGAATATTATAGGCTGGGCTGCAGGATTGACAGTCAGAACCATGCTGGAAAGTTTCGATCATTGGCTGGCCTTTGGGCTTCTTGCCCTGGTGGCAGCCAAGATGATAAAGGATGCCATGGTCGGACGTGAAGAAGAGGCGCAGAAGGTCAATCCCACAAAAGGCTATACCCTCATCATGCTTTCGGTTGCCACAAGCATTGATTCCCTGGCAGTCGGTTTGAGTTTTTCAATGCTAAATGTATCCATCTGGATGCCTGCAGCTATAATAGGACTGGTCGCCACCCTGCTGACAGTCATTGGCTTAAAGCTCGGCTGTCTGCTGGGGGCCGCTTCAAAGATCGGGGTCCGGGCAGAGATAGCAGGTGGTCTGGTGCTTCTGGGAATCGGCTTTAATATCCTCCACCAGCATGGGGTTTTTTAGGT
>JAUXHH010000129.1 GCA_030621655.1 Desulfobacterales bacterium | reverse complement strand
CATAACAATCCTTAAAGCAGCAGAGCAGGCGGGAATCTATATTCCCACTCTCTGTCATGTCAGGGGAAAGAATGCGGACCAAACCTGTGGACTCTGTGTTGTCGAGCTGGAAGGTTCTGAAACCCCTGTGCGTTCCTGTGAAATGAAAATTCAGGAAGGGATGAATATCAGCACGGACTCCGAGGTGTTGAAGGAGTTGCGCAGTGAACGGTTGGCCATTCTTGCTGAGACCCATTTCGGCGATTGTAAGGCACCATGCAATCTGACCTGCCCGGGGCAGATCAATGTGCAGGGTTATATTGCCCATGTCGCCAAAGGGCAGTACGAAGAGGGACTGCGCCTGGTCATGGAACGCAATCCGTTTCCTTTTTCCGTGGGCAGGGTCTGCCCCCGTTTCTGCGAAACCAAATGTAGACGTGTGTTGGTGGAAGAGCCCATTGCAATCAATCATCTCAAGCGTTTTTTAGCTGACTGGTGCATGACCAATGAAATTGATCTGCGAATTCCCAAAGAACCTTCAACCGGTAAAAAAGTGGCAGTGATCGGCGGTGGTCCTGCTGGCTTGACAGGTGCCTATTTCCTGACCAGAAAAGGACACGAAGTAACCGTTTACGAAGCCGCACCTAAGCTGGGCGGTATGCTGCGCTATGGTTTCCCGGAGTTTAAAATCCCCAAGAAAGTTTTGGATTATGAAATAAATACCCTCCTGCAGATGGGTATTACTGTGAAGGCCGAACAGAAATGGGGTGTTGATTATACGCTGCAGGATCTTAAAGATTCGGGTTTTGATGCCACTCTTATTGCTATTGGCAATCCGGTGGATAAACCTTTGGAAATTCCGGGTGGATCTTTGGCCGGCGTTATGGGATCTTCCGAATTTTTGAAGAAGATCACCACCGGAGAAGTTGCTGACTATGGTAAACGGGCTGCAGTGCTCGGCGGTAATAATATTGCCGTAGAAGCCGCCCGGGCACTTGTCAGGTCAGGGATGGACGAGGTAACGATTATTTATCCGCGGCCCAAAGAGGAGATGCCTGCTCATGAACGAAATGTCGCGGATGCCGAACGCGAGGGTGTCAAGTTTTTAGATATGGCATCACCGGTTGAGATTACTTCTCCAGGTGGAGGACTTGATATAGAACTGATCCGCATGGAGCTGGGGGAACCTGATAAGCGGGGCAAACGCAATCCGGTTGAGATCCCTGAATCGAACATGCACCTGCATTTAGACACTGTAGTTTATTCCATGGGGAAAATGGCCAGCAAAGATGGATTTGAAGGCGGTTCACTTGAGGAATCCCTTGAGCTGACCCCGGCTGGAAACATCAAGGCAAATCCCCGCGATTTTTTAACCAATCTCGATGGGATCTATGCGGCCGGTGATGCGACCAGCGGGCCCCGTTCCGTAATCCAGGCAGTTGTAGGTGCCCGGAGGTCGGCGGAAAATATTCATGCCCAGATTATGGGGATAGAGAAAGAGGCAGGGGAAGGCCGCTTTAATTTTTCCCGCGGTAAATCCTTTAAAGATGTTGCCCCTGAGACTTTTACAGGAATCAGTTCCAAGCATCGGGAAAAAATGGTTGAGCGTCAGCCTGAAAGCTCTATCCTGGATTTTGAGGAGGTCAAACTTGGTTTTGATGAGGAAACGGCCAGGAAGGAAGCTGAACGCTGCCTCTCCTGCGGTTGTACTGCCTTTGACCGTTGCGATCTGAAGAGACTCTCTATTGATAATGGTATTAATCTCAACAAGACCGGCATGGGTAAAAAGCCTCTTTATGAAAAGGACGCATCCCATCCGGCAATAACCGTTGATCTGAACAAGTGCGTATTCTGCCAGCGCTGCATGAATTCATGTGCCTATGACGCCCTGGATCTTTCGGCATCGGGTTTTGATGAAAAGGGCAGGGCCGAGGGTATTACCCTGGTGTTCAACGAGAAATGTGTTTCCTGCGGCAAGTGCGTAGATAACTGCTCAACCGGTGCGCTCAACAAGAAGGAGCAGATCGTCCCCATAGTCAATGAAGTAGTTGAAAAAGTGCGAACTACCTGCCCCTATTGTGGAACCGGCTGCCAGCTCGAGCTTAAAGTACAAGGCAACACTCTTATTGAGGTAACTGCCAACCCCGATCAGATGCCTAATTACGGGGATCTTTGCGTTAAAGGACGATTTGGGCACGCGTTTCTCAACCATCCGGACAGGCTCACAACGCCCCTTGTGCGGAGGCAGAAGGGCGGCCCCCTGGAACCGGTAAGCTGGAATGAGGCCCTGGACATTGTTACCGAAAACTTCCGCGATGTTCTTGCTGACAAGGGCCCGGATGCTTTGGCAGGTCTTTCTTCAGCACGTTGCACCACCGAAGAGAACTATGTATTTCAGAAATTCTTCCGCCTGCAGATCGGCACCAATAATATTGATCATTGTGCCCGTTACTGACACAGCCCTACGGTGACTGGTCTAGTCACAGTGTTGGGATCCGGTGCGATGAGTAATGATATTGAAGGCATTACAGAAATCGACGCGATGTTGGTTATCGGTTCAAATACCACTGAAACACACCCGGTAATCGGTTTGCGAATGAAGCAGGCAGCCAAAAAACACGATACTAAGATTATTGTAGCTGATCCGCGCCGCATCAAGCTTGCTGATCATGCCAAGCTGTGGTTGTCCCAGAAGCCCGGTACCGATGCAGCACTGATTAATGCTATGTGCCATGTCATTATACGCGATAATCTCGTTGATCAGGACTTTGTCAAGGAAAGAACCGAGAATTTCGAAGCCTTTGCCGAAGCAGTTGCTGAATGTACTCCTGAATGGGCCGAGAAGATCACCGGGGTTCCGGCTGTGGATATCGAAGAGGCGGCAAAGATCTATGGATCCGCCGAACGGGCTGCTATTTACTATACAATGGGTATAACACAGCATACCTCAGGAACTGATAATGTTAAATGCCTGGCCAATCTTGCCCTGATGACCGGCAACCTCGGGAAGCCCGGTACCGGCCTGAATCCGTTGCGCGGCCAGAATAATGTTCAGGGTGCCAGTGATATGGCATGTGCGCCTGTATTTTTACCGGGATATCAACGCGTTGATAATGATGAGGCCAGGCTCCGTTTTGAAGAATTGTGGGGAGGCCCTTTGCCGGCCAAGCCCGGCCTGGCTGCCACTGATATGACGCAGGCCATGATTGACGGCACCATTGATGCCATGTGGGTCATGGGAGAGAATCCGGTTATGAGTGACCCTAATTTGAGTCACGCGCGCAAGGCGTTTGGATCCGTTAAATTTCTTGTGGTGCAGGATATTTTTCTCAGCGAAACAGCTGAACTTGCAGATGTGGTCCTGCCGGCTGCCGCCTACGCAGAAAAGGAGGGGACCTTTACCAATACGGAGCGCAGGGTGCAGCGGGTCAGGCAGGCCCTGTTGCCGCCGAAGGGAGCCTGCGATGATCTTTCCATTATTCAGGCAATCTCCGATCGTATGGATCCAGACCGGGAAATCACACCGGCAAGCGATTTTTATCCGGGTTCAGACAGAATGGACGTATCAAAGGCAGAGGATGTTTTCAACGAAATAGCTAAAGCCTGGCCGGCCATTGCAGGCATAAACTATAAGCGTCTTGAAGGCAACGGAATACAGTGGCCCTGTCCTACAGAAGACCACCCCGGTACACCCGTATTGTTTGAAAATGGATTTCCCCGCGGCCTGGCCAGTTTTACTCCTGTTACCTGGAGAAATCCGGAGGAACTTCCGGACGACGAATATCCATTTATTCTTACCACCGGTCGGGTACTCTATCAGTACCATACCGGCACCATGACCCGTCGGTCCCAGGTGCTTGAAAACGCCGATCGCGGTCCTATTGTTGAAATGAATCCCGATGATGCCGAGCGGTTGCAAATTAAAGATGGCGAACAGGTGCATGTCGCTTCTCGTCGTGGCTCCATTACTCTTCCGGTTCTGGTGACCGATGGAATCAGCCCGGGAGTGACGTTCATCCCCTTTCATTATAAAGAGGCTGCCGCTAACCTGCTTACCAATGATGCTCTTGATCCCGATTGTAAAATTCCGGAAGCCAAGGTAT
Source organism: Desulfobacterales bacterium (assembly GCA_030621655.1). Lineage (GTDB taxonomy): Bacteria > Desulfobacterota > Desulfobulbia > Desulfobulbales > BM004 > BM004. The sequence goes on along the minus strand of JAUXHH010000129.1, from coordinate 1,264 downwards.
GTGCAGTAAAGGTGGAAAAAGCAACTTAGCCCGCAGTTCCGAGAGGCAAAAACTAAAAAGCCGGGTCTTGGGAAAGCAAGACCCGGCTTTTTATTAATATAATTTGATTCTCTTTGTCAGTCTCTGATCAAACACAGGAACTTTCGGATTTGCGCAGGAGATCAAGGGTCAGTTTCATGAAATCCGCTTCTGTAACTATACCAACCAGTTTCCCGTCAGTTACAACAGGCAGACATCCATACTTGTGATCCAGCAGCATGGTGATTGCATTGCAGACGTCCATTTCCGGATCAACTGTAGTGACATCAGTTTTCATGATGTTCATAATGTGAATATGACGGTCCAGGTATTCCTGTTCTTCATCATCAACTTCTGCCAAATGCGAGATGGTTTGAGCCAGGAGATCACGGTGCGTCATTAAACCGACAAAAGTATTATCCGGCTCAACAATCGGCACATGGCGTACATGTTTGATACGCATCAAAGAACGGAGCAACTCCAGAGTCTGGGCAGAATGTAGTACAAATACTTCGCTCGTCATTATGTCTTTGATTTTTAGCATTCAATTCTCCTTTAAACGGGGTGAAACCAAGCCTTAATTAATAATAGTCAGCATGAGTTGATAAGAAATAAGTAAAAAATAAAAAATCATAAAACAGCATATGTTGTTCGTTATGCTATAACTTAGTGAAGGAAGGCTAAGGCTGTCAATAAAAAATACGGGAAGGCCAGCAACTAACCAAGCAGATTGTCAAGGGACATCATGATAACAAAGCCTATGATAATGCCGAAGGTGGCCAGTCTGGACCTGCCCTTGGCATGGGTTTCAGGGATTATTTCGTCACTGATAACAAAAAGCATGGCGCCGGCTGCAAAGGCCAGTCCCAGTGGTAATATGGGCTGGAAGACGGTGACAGCCCCAACACCAAGTAAGCCCCCTACCGGTTCAACAAGACCCGTTAAAGTTGCAATGCCGATGGCCTTCAACCGGCTGTAGCCAAGTCCTAATAACGGCAGGGCAACAGCCAGTCCTTCCGGCATGTTCTGCAGCCCGATTCCAATTGCAAGGCTGGTGCCGTTTGCTATATCACCGCCGCCAAAACCAACGCCTACAGCTAATCCTTCCGGGAAGTTGTGAATGGTTATGGCAATAATAAAAAGCCAGATCCTCTTCATCCTGCTTGATGGTCCCTCATGCCCCAGGATGAAATGTTCGTGAGGCAGAAGTCTGTCAACCAGATCAAGAGAGAATGCGCCAAGCAGG
>JAUXHH010000087.1 GCA_030621655.1 Desulfobacterales bacterium | reverse complement strand
AGGATCATACTGGTCCAGTTCTGCTACCATTTTTTCAAACTGCCTAGCTGAGTCGGGAAAAGATTTTGTTATCTGTTTCAGCAGCAGGTTGAAATCATTTGAAAAACAGAGGCTTTTTCTATCCGGAAAGAGTATTTCTGAAGAGTACTGTTCATGCAGTACAAGATTGCGCCGTGGTATTTTTAATTGCCGCAGCAAGCGGTTTAAGGGTGCATGCTTATCTTCAGGCGGGGCAAAGTTGCTGACAGCATGCAAGCCGGTTTCCAGTAGTCTGCCCTTGCGATGATAATATGAGTTGAGGCCACCTATTTTAGAGTGTTTTTCCAGGATGAGGACTTTTTGACCAAAGCGTGCGAAGCGGATACCGGCTGCCAATCCTGACAAGCCACCGCCGATGATCAATAGGGGATATTTTCTCACCGGGCCTTATTAAGCGGCTTTAAGGCGGGGCATGAGATAGCTGACACAACTGTCCAAGGTGGCGAGTTCGGGGTAATCCGCCTCGGGGATTTGAATCTGATAGCGTTTGCGGAGTTCCATAACTATGTCAAGGAAATCCATGGAGTCAAGGTCTAACTGATCCCGCAGCGGTCCACTGGGATTCAGGTTTGTAAAGTCAGCTTCATCATCAATATCCTGGATAATTTCCAGGATAACATTTTTAATTTCATCAATTGTCATTAAATATTTCTCCTTAAGAATCTAATAATATATATGAATAATCTGAATCTTTCAATTGAATCTTCAGGTAAAACCTTAATTTCAGTTCTTTTATAAACTTTATTTATCAGGCGGAAGTCATTTTTTTGACAATGACAACCGAGTTTATACCGACCATGCCAAAAGAATTGTTCAATATTGTATTGACTGTTTCAAGTCTCTTGGGCTCGTTGGTAACCATGTTGTCTAATGCACATTCAGGGTCAAGTGAGTCTACATTAATTGTCGGATGCACCTGGTTATCCTTGAAGGCCGGCAGGTTGCCTGCCAGTTCAAGTACACCGGCTGCTCCCATGGCATGACCGATGATACTCTTGGTATTGTTTATGTATGTATCAGGACAATTTACAAAGAGGCTGCGTATGGCGTTGCATTCTTCTATATCTCCTTGTTTAGTTCCGGTAGCATGGGTGTTGATGATATGGATATCTTCTGGTGCCAGGCCGGCCCGATCCAGAGCCAGTTGCATGCACTCAGCCTGTCTCGGGCCATAGGGAAGAACAAAATCTTTGGCATCTGAATTCATGGCATATCCGACGAGTTCGCCATAGATTTTAGCATTTCTGGCAAGGGCCTTATCAAGCCTTTCCAATACAAATAAACAAGCCCCTTCAGATACAACGATGCCATTGCGCTGCATATCAAATGGTCTGCAGGCTTTGGTGGGGTCTTCATTCAAGGCAAGAGCTCCTTCCGCCTTAAAGCTTGCAAAAATTCCAAAAGAACCTGTGCTTTCAGAGATGCCCCCGGCCAGAGCCAGATCAACTTCACCGAGTTTGAGCATTTGTGCTCCCTGGATCAAAGCGGCATTGCCAGCGGCACAGGCACCGCCAATGGAGTAATGCGGTCCGGTGATACCAAGGTTCATGGTAATTTCCCCGGCCGGGTTGTTAAGAACAGTGCGTGGATTATGATGATGACTCCAGAAGTCGGTATTGTACTCAAACTGGCTGAGGCTGTATATTTCGTTTTCCGTTTCAACGGTGCCGTGTTCAGTCAGCCCGATATAAACACCTGTTCTTTTATGTTCATACAGTGAAAAATCAGCAAGGCCGGCATCATGTATCGCTTCGTTGGCAACATACACACCAAGGCATCCCGCCCTTGTGCCGCGTTTATTCTCTTTTCTCTTGCGGTATTTTGTTTCAGGGAACGTACAGATACCTGCCGGGACTTTGCCGATATAGCGAAGGTCAATTTCTCTAACACCACTTTTGCCTGCCAGGACATTGCTGCGATAATCCTGGAGGTTGTCGGCATTAGGGGCTGCAAGGCCCACGCCGGTAATGACTATTCTTTGCTCGTCTGATAGTTGTGGCATAATTATGAGAACTGTAGGCCGTTTGGAATAATCTGATAATTATGTTCCTGCGGCAGGTTGTTGGGCATTTTATGAGTCTACGTAGAAATATTCCTGGTCGTTTTTATAGTAGTTAACCTTGTCCAATGCAAACCTTATGATTAGATTCTTTTACTGTAATTTGGTATATAATGATGCTTTATCAACCGCAATCCATGAATGGGACAGGGGATTTAAAGATCAAAAGCTCGGTACTATAGCCGATATTTTTTTCTCTGTCGACAGAGACAATATTTTTTTTAAAAAAAGGTTAATTTTTTTAATAATACCAACAGACAGGAGTAACGATAATGGCGGAAGAATTATATGATGTACTTATCATTGGTGCAGGCCCTGCCGGGCTTCAGGCAGCCATCAATGGAGTGCGTAAAAAGGCAACGGTTCTTGTTTTAGGCCGTCCGGAAAGGAGCAGCCTGTACAGGGCTCATGTTGAAAATTACCTGTGTGTCGATGGGGTTCGGGAAGGAAGAGAACTCCTGGCTGTAGGAATTGATCAGATTAAGCGCTTTGGAGCCGAGTACCTGGCCGAAGATGTCCTGCATATTGAGCATGCTTCGGAAACGTTTGCGGTGCGCATCGAAAGCGACAGGACAATTAAAGCGAGAAGCTTGATATTTGCCACCGGTACATCCAGAAAGAAATTGAAAGTGAAAGGGGAGAAAGAACTCTCAGGTAAAGGGGTGAGCTACTGTGTTGACTGTGATGCTAATTTTTACCGGAACGCCAAAGTCATTGTTGTAGGAAATGAGAGCGCAGCAGTAGATGGCGCCCTGACTTTACTGGGATATGCCTCTGAAGTTCATCTGGTAACCAAGGAACTTGCAGTGTCAGAAGAAATGTTCCGCAAGATTTCAGAAAGCGGCGTCAAGGTCCATCAAAATAACTGGGTTTCCGAAATACAGGGCGAAAACGGTGTTGAAGGGGTTCTTCTTAAGGACGGCACACGTCTGGAAGTTGAAGGAATCTTTATTGAGTTGGGCGCAAAAGGGGCACTTGAGTTGGCCACAACCATTGGAGTGCAGCTTGATTCTGAAACCTTTACCCATATTGACTGTAATAAAAAGCAGCAGACAAACATACCCGGAGTCTATGCTGCCGGTGATATTGCCGGGCATCCATACCAGATGGCAAAGGCAGTAGGCGAGGGGTGCGTGGCCGGCTGGGAGGCAGCCAACTACTCCTTGAAGCAGAAAAGGGCCGAAGGTTGATCATATAGCCAGGAGAGAGTCCAACTCGGGCAGGATATCTTCCCCAATGGAGATGGCCTTGTTAATGCGGTTGAAATTTTTTCTGTCACCCAGCATGATGCAGCCGATCACCCTGCCGTTGTCGATAACTACTTTTTTGTAGATTGTTTCAGAGGCAACGATCTTAGACTCGTACCTGTTTTCGTTATCAATTTTCCCAGCTGAAGCAAGCTCAATGCCAGCCACCTTCAGGATGCTTGATAGAGTGGTCCCTTCATAGGTTATGTCGCCTCCTGAAATATTTGTTCCGGCAATTTTCCCCTGTTCCATGGCAGCAGGCCAGATACCGTATGTTCTCCCTGCAAACTCCACAATATCTCCGGCTGCATAGACATCAGGGTGGCTGGTTCGCATTTGCTTATCGACCTTGATGCCCCTGTTGCAATCAAGACCCAGCTGCATAGCCAGGTCCAGTTTAGGATTTACACCGGCAGAGATAACAACCATGTCAGCAGCAATGAATTCCCCACTCTCAAGTGTTACACCTTCAACCTCATCATTTCCCTCAATAGTGCTGGTTTTTGCATCAAGTCTGAATGAGAACTCCCTGTCCTCCAGGGTCTTTTTAATACGCCGGGCCCCTTCGTTATCCAGTTGCCGGGGAAGCAGCCTGGGGAAGAATTCGACCACAGTAATTTCCAGTCCCAGTTTTTTAAACCCATTCCCGGCTTCCAGTCCCAACAGGCCGCCACCGATAAGAACGGCTTTTTTACAGCAGCCGGCATGGGAGATAATATCTTTTGCATCCTGGATGTAATGAAGCGTAAAGACACCTTTTTTGTCAGAACCTGAAATTGCTGGAATGTTCGGTGTGCTGCCGTTTGCTAAAATTAAACGGTCAAACCTGATCTTTTCACCGTTTGAGGAACGGAGGGTTTTATCTTTTAGAGACCCTCCTGTGATTTTTGTTGAGAGTCGGAGAGTAATGTTTTTTTCCTGGTACCACTCTTTCTTTTTGGCAATCAGGCCCGATTCGTTGACCTCGCCACAAAGAAAATCGGGCAATCTGATCCTGTAGTAAAAGGGGAGTTTCTCCTCTGTTACTATGGTTATCCAAGCGGTTGGATCATTTTTGCGGATATTTTCAGCAGCTGTGGTCCCGGCAACTCCGTTACCAACAATAAGATATTTTTTCATTTACGCTTCAAGTTCAAACTGGTCTTTATCAGCACCGCATACAGGGCATACCCAGTCATCCGGCAGATCCTCAAATGCGGTTCCGGAAGCAATTTCGTTTTCAGGATCACCCAAAGCCGGATCGTAAATATAACCGCATATAGTACAAACATAATTGTCCATTTGTGACCTCCTTTATATATTTTTTTAATGTTAATGAATATATAAATGGTAATGAATATATAATAGTACAGGCTTAAGGTTTTATCTACAGGACTAATAAAAATTAAACAACGATTTTAAATAGCTTGCAGCATGGACAACAAATTAATTTCAGCAATTGAAAGGGATGAGAATTTCATGCGCATGGCCCTTGAAGAAGCCCGGAAAGCAGGGGAAAGGGGAGAAGTGCCTGTGGGCGCAGTTATTGTTGATGAACAGCAGAAAATTTTGGCTGCTGCCGGCAACAACAGCATAGGAGGCAGTGATCCTGCCGGCCATGCGGAGATGGTTGCCTTGCGGGCAGCCGGCAAAAAGATTGGTAATTACCGGCTGCTCAATACGGCTCTATACGTCACTATTGAGCCATGTGTGATGTGTGCCGGAGCAATGATCCACGCCAGGGTCGGCCGCCTGGTATACGGGGCATCTGATCCCAAGGCCGGGGGCGTAGCTTCCTGCTACCAGGTTGGTGGAGACGGTAAACTGAATCATCAACTTAATGTTGAAAGTGGCGTTTTGGCTGAAGAATGTGCGGAGTTGTTGACTTCGTTTTTTAAAAAGAAAAGGGGATAGCTGCTCGGCTGCGTGAGATGGCTTTTAAAAAACAAAGAGATTTTAATTCAACATTCAAAATCATTGCTGTCCAAAATAGGACAGAGATTAAATTTTTATGTTGATTTTACAGGAAAAACGAGCTGAGAAACCATTTTTTTCAAACCAGGTTTCCCTTTTTTATTTTTATCCGACAACCGGCTGTCCAATACCCGGCAATGTCAACTGTACCGCAGGCGTTACTGGTGGCTGCCCAAATGGATCATGAAGCCATTCCAGTAAAGCCCGGTAGGTAAAGAGATTCAGTCTTAACATTGTTGCCATATTTGACATAGACCAGCCGAACTTGGATAAGTGATGCAAATATTTTAACAGTAACAAAGCAATAAGGGCTGTCCAAATCTGAATGCGAAGAGCATTTTTGCTTGTACCGATAAACGTTTTAACTTTCAGGTGTTGTTTGAGAGTTTTGAAAAATATTTCTATCTCCCACCTGTCTTTGTAGATTGCAGCAATTGTGCTTGATCCAAACTCAAGGTGGTTTGTCAGGAGGACTATTTCCCGCTCGTTTACCTTGTCCCACACGACAATACGTCGAAGCAGATGAGGACATTTTTCTTCGGCTTTTACTCCGGTGAGCCGAATAATCTGGTCAGAAAGGATTGAACGATACTGTGGAATATCTCGCTCTTCAACAACTTCGTAGACGGCATTTTCTTTCTGGCGGGTTACAAAGAAAATACCATTTTCAATCCACAGGCTGAATAATGTGTAATCGTTATAAGCACGATCAAAGGCTACAATTGACCCTGGTTTCAATCTGAACCTGCGGGCTACTGTACGGTCATGACGTTTGGCTTCGGTGATCAGAGCAAAGGAGGGCATGTAATCGTCGTGGTCAAGTAGAACGTGAACTTTAACGCCACCTTTTGCTCGTCGGAATTGAGCCCATGGAAAAAGGCTGAGACAAAGAGATATAGTGGTAGAGTCAAGGCTCAGGAGCTTGTTTTTAAATCGAAACTTTCGTTTCCGGGACCCCAATCCACCGCTTTTACGGAAACGGTCTGCCATAGTCCAAAAAAGTTCCTCATAGAGGGCAGCTGGGCGATGTTTATTGGCATAGGACAATGTTGATTTATTGGGAGCTTTTGAAATGCCAAGATGTTTCAGCTTTCCGAGGCAGCATGCCAAGCCTCCACAAATCTCACGCAAGGAGTCTGCATGTGCCATATGGCAGAACAACATGGAAACCAGTTGAGTCCAGCAGGTAAAACCTTTTGCATGTCGTTCGGCTTGATGCTTGGCAACGAGCTGAGCAAATTCAGTGCGGGGAAAGTGATGAAGTAATTGACTAAACAAGCTGGAAACCTTTATCATAGTTCTGCCCTCTTTGGTGGTTGTATTGTGTGTTTTTTTGTTGGTGCAAAAAATTGTACAACACAATTCACCGGGAGGGTATTAAGTTAAATTCTATTTTGGACAAGAGTGAAATAATATATGGAATTATTAAGTCGTAAGGGCAAAGGCTAAATCAAACAATCTGGTATGAATGATTTATGAACTGTATTATACGTTTAGTCTAAGGTGTGCAAATTCACTAGGAGGGACATCAAGTGAAAATTCATGAAATGAGCAAGAAAAATATATTGCTACTGGCAGGCGTATTACTT
>JAUXHH010000238.1 GCA_030621655.1 Desulfobacterales bacterium | reverse complement strand
CCCTTTTTACTGTGGGAAGTTTTCGGGAAGTTGATGTTGGAGCAGTTCTTGTTGTTTCTGATGAAATATCGACATATAAAGAGGTAGCCGGTTTTAGCAAACAATGCTTCAAAAAAAGTCGCAGGGCTGTGTGCGAAACGATAAAAGGCATGTGCCTTAAGAAAGTAATATAAGTCGTAGCCGTTTACGGCTTGAAACTTGAAATTGGAAAGTAGAAATTGGGGAGAGATGAAACGTAACTACTCAGGTGGATAGGCTGAAGGCTGAAGACTGTTAGGAAAAAGCGAAAACACGGGGAAACAGCTTCAGCCTGACTACGTGAGTAGTCATAAAAAAACAAACCATGAAAGAGATTGATGCAGACATAGTTAATAAGGTTAATGCGTTAAGAAAAGCGCTTCACAGGCATAATTACCTGTATTATGTTTTGGATAATCCAGAAGTGTCTGATGCAGAATATGACAGGATGATGCAGGAATTGATAGCGCTTGAAGAGGCATGGCCGGAACTTTATGACCCGGATTCTCCTACCTCACGGGTTGGCGCTCCGCCATTGAGCGAGTTTCAAACTATAGCGCATTCCATTCCCATGTTAAGCCTGGGAAATGCGTTTGCTGATTCAGAGATAATTGATTTTGATCGTCGCACAAAGAAAATTTTAAAGACCGAGGATGATATACTTTATACTGTAGAGCCGAAGCTGGACGGTCTTGCCGTAGAACTTGTATATGAGAAGAGTAAACTAATTGTTGCATCTACCCGTGGCGACGGTGTCAACGGTGAGGTGGTAACGGCAAATGTCAGAACCATACGATCGGTGCCTCTTTTACTTCACACCCCCACCATGCCCTCACCCTTCGAGGGGGAGGGCATGGGAGGGGGTGAAAAGCGGAATATACCGCTGCGCCTTGAGGTAAGAGGAGAAGTATTTATCGGGCATGAAGCATTCAGAAGCCTGAATGAAGAACAGCTCAACCAAAAGCTGGCGCCATTTGCGAATCCGAGAAATGCTGCTGCCGGATCTTTAAGGCAGTTAGATTCAAGTATAACCGCAATGCGTCCCCTGGAAATTTTTTTCTATGGTGTAGGTGAGTTTACAGATCTGAAATTGAAATCACACTGGGAAACGCTTCAGACATTGCGGGAACTGGGATTTAGGATTAATCCCCTTATTAGACCGGAGATTACAATAAAAGAGGCGGTTGACTATTACAAAACGCTTGAGGATAAGAGACATCTTTTGCCCTATGATATCGACGGCATGGTGATAAAGGTTGACAACCTTTCTTTACAAATGAAGCTTGGCAACACATCCCGAAGTCCCAGGTGGGCGATAGCGTATAAGTTTAAGGCCATGCAGGAGACCACCCGTATACTAAATATTGATGTTCAGGTTGGCAGGACAGGCGTGCTGACACCGGTTGCGCATCTCCAGCCGGTTAGTGTCGGCGGAGCCATTGTCAGGCGCGCGACACTTCATAATGAGGATGAGATTGAGCGAAAGGATATCAGGATAGGGGATACAGTTCTTGTCCAGCGGGCCGGGGATGTGATCCCGGAAGTTGTCAAGGTGATTGAATCAAAGCGCACCGGTGTAGAGAGAATTTTTCATATGCCGCGAAACTGCCCTGTTTGCGGTTCAATAGTCATTCGCGCTAAAGGTGAAACCGCTACCAGGTGTATAAATGCAACATGTCTTGCGCAGCTTAAAGAGCGCATCAAGCATTTTTCGTCAAAAGGGGCTTTTGATATAGACGGGTTGGGAGACAAACTTGTTGAGCAGTTGGTGGACAATGGTCTGCTTGCCTCGTATGCCGATATTTTTTATCTCGACGCAGTCAAGGTTGAAGACATGGAACGCATGGGGCCCAGGTCTGCGGAAAAGCTTGCTTGCGCAATTGAAAAAAGCAAAAAGATTAAATTCAATTGCTTTCTTTATGCGCTTGGAATCCGGCACGTTGGCGAACATGTGGCTAAAATACTTGCAAGAGAATTTAAAACCCTGGATAATCTTTTACTTGCAACAGCAGAGCAGATAGAGGTGGTTGAAGGAGCAGGTTTTGTGATCGCTGAAAGTGTTATCAATTTTTTCAAACAGAATACAAATCGCAGAGTAATAAGCCGTATTATTGACAGCAATGTATGTATCTTCCAGACAGTGGAAAAAGAGAGAACCCTTGAAGATAAAGTGTTTGTTTTGACAGGTACGCTTGAAGATTTGACAAGGAATCAGGCAAAGGAAATGATCGAGGCCGCAGGTGGAAGAGTAAGCGGTTCTGTGAGCAGAAAGACAGATTACGTGGTGGCCGGAAGTTCTCCAGGATCCAAGTTAAGCCTGGCAAAGGATCTTGATGTTGAAATTATTGATCAGGCAACCCTTCAGAAGATGTTAAGCCTGTAAATTGCAACCATACTTCCATCAGTATTTATCAGACCGATAAAATAACGCCCTCAATAATGTATCTGGTATCCTCATATATTTCCGGATCGTTGCTGGCCCGTGGTCCGGCAATATTAAGAACTTCGATTTCATTTTCAATAATCCATGAATTTATTTTTGAGACAGCAATAAAAGCAGAGGTTTCATTCATATCTACATGAAAGCATGCCCGATCATATTTTTCAGCTAATTCCTGCGTTAATTTTGAACCACCAGTTAGCTTCCCATGTGAGATTATTACAGTTCCATCAGAATCGATAACATTCTGTTCAGTGCGTTTTTCATAACTGTCGGTAGGCATCTCTTTCAGTTTGTATTTGTCTGGAAGTATGCCATCTTCCGTTTTTCGTCCTTTAGGAATCCAGCCGCCATGGGGAAAACTATATTTTATGGCAGCATCAAGGGCTGCTTGATCAGCGCCGGTTTGACCGCCTGAGATTATTTTTTTTATCATGCGCCCGCCGTCCCTCGTTCTGCTCGTTTGGTCCCGGATGTTTTCCGAGTCCCTAAAATAATCTTTAGCCGATCCAAAACAGGTGGATGAGAATAGTTTAGAAAGACATATAAAGGATGCGGAATAAGGTTAGAGAGATTGTTGACCGAGAGCTTTTTCAGGGCATTGGCCAGTGACTGAGGGCTTCCGGTGGTCTCTACGGCAAATCTATCGGCTTCGTATTCATTTTTGCGTGAAGTCGGAGG
>JAUXHH010000248.1 GCA_030621655.1 Desulfobacterales bacterium | reverse complement strand
AGGATCTTTGCATGGATCACTATCAGGAATGCAATGGAGAAAACGAGCAGAAAGATTTTGCGCAAATCGAACACCATGACCCAATATGATAATTTTATTGAAAAAATACTACAAGGATTAAAGATTATACTCGATTTTTTTGAAGGTTCACAGCAACAAAATGGCTACTCACCAATATTAAACAATGATTCAACCCAGACTCCGGTTCTGGCGCTAAATCCCAGGGCCCGTATGTTAGAGATTATAGTGCCGACATTGCCTTCCGCAGAGATGCTTATTACAGATTCACGTATGCGGAACCGTTCCTCTGACCATCTGCCGGTGATACCACTGAATGCAAGAGCCCTTTCGGTGGTGTAGGCAACGGCAACATTGCCTTCATATATACTTTTGACAACTGTCTCACCAGTACGTAAGTCCTTTCCAAACCAATTGTTCTTCAGGCCGGAAAATGCCAGGAGTTTGTCGTGCCTTTCCAGAAGAAAGACTTCATTGATTATTTCCTCAGAGAGAATTGTTCCAGGTGATATTAATACCAGCAGCAGAGGGAGAATAAAAAGAAATGGCGAATACAGTTTCATTGGGAAAGCCTCAAAAGCAATTATTAATTTCTAAATAATATTCGCAAACCCAGCAGGATGGAAACTCCGGTACAGAAACAGATGAAATGTAAAATGGAGTTTGAGAAATTTCGATGCTTGTTTACTTCCGGGATGAGATCCGAGGCCCCTATATATATAAAGTTGCCTGCGGCAAAGGGGATCAGGTAGTAAATCCAGTCACTGAAAGAGAGGAGATAGGCGAGTAAGCCGCCGAGAAGAAAAGTCGATGCGGATAATAAATTAAATAGCAAAGCCTTCTTTCGTGACCAGCCCCCATGGACCAGTACAGCGAAATCACCCATCTCCTGTGGTACTTCATGGGCGGCAGCTGCAAGCCAGGTGGAGATGCCGAGACGTATATCAATAAGAAAGGTGCCGGCAACTGCAATGCCACCGATGAAATTGTGGATACCGTCGCCGATTAAAATGAGATATGTTTGTGGTTTTTTATTTTTACAATCTGTTTCTTCCCGGTGACAATGGTGCCAGTGCAGCAATTGCTCCAGAAGCAGGAAGAAAGTAAATCCTGCGACAACGTATATATATACCGTTAGATCATCCCCTGTTTTTTCAATGGACTCAGGTATCATATGGAAGAAGGCACCTCCCAGCAGGGAGCCGGCTGATAAGGCAACAAGGGGCAGGAGGAGCCTCTTCATGGTTTTTTCGCTCAGTGAGAGCGTGGTTGCACCGACAAGAGCAAGAATGCACATCAGTATGCTGCTCCCGATAATCCAGAGAAGGGGGTTGGTTCCGGTAAACATAAGTTGTTTGTTTGGTCGTTATATTTATTTTGATGAATATCTGTTGTCGTAATTCGCTTAATAACTCAGGGAGCATCTTTAGTGGGATTTAGTAAATTTTTCAACAACCTTGATAAAATTATTGGCGGAAAATGCTATAAAAATAATTTCCTGTAAGTGTCCATGCTGCCTTGCAATATAAAAAGACTGGTGTTGGAACAGACCAACACCAGTCTTTTATGCCTCTACAATATCCTGAGGGGGGGCTTCGGATAACGTGAGGGGCAGTTTTTTAAGCTTTGCGGATCAATACGGACCAGGCGCCATCATCGAGCTGTTCCTGTAAAAGAATTTCATGGCCTTCTCTGATCACAGAGCGGGGGACATTGTTAATTGGAGGTCCGTTGTCGAGAACCAGTCCCAGGATCTGACCGGATTGCATTTTGGAGAATGCGACCTTGGTTTTTACAAGGTTCATGGGGCAACCGACACCACGTAAGTTTTGAAATACATCTGCTTTGATTTGAGTTTCCATTTTTCTTCCTTATTTTTTTCCATCATTGATAATTTCCAGCGGTTCAGGTTCCACAACACCTTCCTGTATAATAAAGGACTTTGTGCTTGGATCTGTCCCGGCAAGGGAAACAATTACATAGCTGAGTGATGGGTCATAGGCCAGCTTGATATCCTCATTAGAGGGCCGGGCCGGTGTTTCAGGATGACTGTGGTAGACAGCGCGAAGTTTCAAGCCCTGATTTCTGCATTCATTGACAGCAGCAAACTGTTCTGCCGGATCCATTGAAAAATGGACTGGGGACTTATCAAGGTTTGTCAATTCAAAATGTTTACAGACCACTCCATCTTTTTCGGCAAGATAGCCACACGCTTCAAGGGGGGCCTCAGTCAGTCCCTGTGCAACAATTCTATCGATTATATTCTGTTTTATTTTCAACATCATGCAGTTACCGGTTCGCTTTTCAATTCACATACAGACTGTTCAGAGTCAACCAGTTCGGTAATTGTCGGCTCTGTGCCGCATACCGGACAATTTTCCTGTTTATTGAGTTTGATCTTTCTGAATGACATGTTTTTCGCATCAAAGGTCAGTAATCCATTTGTCAGAAGTTCGCCGACGCCGGTAATGAATTTCAAGGTCTCTGCTGCCTGGATAGTGCCCAGCATTCCTGCAATGGCACCGAGAACCCCGGCCTGGGCACAGGAAGGTACAGCGTCGGGCGGCGGCGGTTTTCTAAATGAACAGCGGTAGCAGGCAGTCTTTCCAGGAATGACAGTCATTGTCTGCCCGTTAAAGCGTAGGATACCGCCATGGGAGAAGGGGATTTCTTTAAGGACGCAGGCATCGTTGACCAGGAATTTTGTGGGAAAATTATCTGTGCCGTCTAAAACAAAATCATAGCCGTCAATAATTGACTGGATATTGTCAGCGCACAGATAATCCTGGTACGTGTTTACCGTTATGTCAGGGTTGATTGCCCGCATTTTTTCAGTCGCCGAT
>JAUXHH010000146.1 GCA_030621655.1 Desulfobacterales bacterium | reverse complement strand
CTGGGCATGGCGTCCAGGGTCCGCAGGTTGTGAAGCCGGTCGGCAAGCTTTACCAACATCACTTCAAGTCTTGCTGCTGCACCTGAAAAAATCTTCCGGTGCACCAGCTTGTAAAATGTCTGCTTATCACCGAAAAAATGGATGATCTTGGTGCAACCGTCAACTATAGCCTCGACATTTTTACCGAACCGCTCGCCTATGACCTCACTGTTAACTTCCTTGACATCCTCTACTGTATCATGCAGGAGTGCTGCTGCCAGAATCTCCGGATCTCTGACCTCCATTTCCTCTGCTAATATTCGGGCTACATTGCAGGGATGCAGAATATAAGAATCACCACTTTTACGCCATTGTCCGGCATGGGCCTGTGCCGCAAAATCAAGTGCTTCAAAAAAAACCTTGTCTTTGCCATCCGGGTCATCCAGAAAATTGGCCATCACTTCTTTATAGCCGACAATATCAAATTCTTTCTTTATCATACAAACGGAGAGTGGTTACTGCTATTTATTGTGATATAGAGTATGATAGATTTTTCTAAAAATTTATTAAATAACACTGAGTTATCAACCATACAAGTCTTTTTCAGGAAAATGATATTTTTATAACTGCTATACGTCCAGCCTTTCAAAAAAAAACTAAGTATAACCTCACTTGAAAAATCAACTGGCAGATTAGATCAACAAGGCCGCCGTAGAGACTCTAATACAATTTAATTATGAGAAGAAGAAAAAAAGGCTTCCGGCAGGACAGGTACGGCAAGACCAGATATCCAGGAAAAAAATTCCGCCGCTTGGCCGGGCCCGGGAAAACGCAAGAGCATAATAGGCTTACTGACCTTGAACAGGAAGTACTCGCCATCCTTTATAAGGAAAAAGAGTCGCAGACCATGGTAAACATCATGGACGCTCTTTCTCTAACCCGTTCAGACAGAAAAATGCTGTCCAGCTTACTCTCAGATCTTTGCCAACATGACATTATTTCCTGCTCCGGCAATAAACGTGCGGGCAGGATTTATGGACTGATGAAAGACGCAAATCTTGTTGAAGGATCTGTTGAGGTCCATCCCAGAGGATTTGGATTTGCCATTATCGGCGACAGGCCGAATGCCCTGCAAAAGGCTGATAAAAAGTTGCGGCAGGATCCCTTCATTGCGCCTGATAATCTGGGCAGTGCACATCACGGCGACCGGGCCCTCTTCAGGCTCTTTTCTAAAAAGCGCCGACCGGAAGCAAAGGTGATCAAGGTAATCCAGCGGGCTGCCACCTTCCTTGTCGGCATCTATGAGGCAGGGAGACAGACGAGCCTGGTGATCCCGGAAGACGAGCGCTTTCTCTTCAACATTCTGGTCCACAGAAAAAACTCCTGCGGTGCCAGAAACGGAGACGCAGTGGTCGTAGAAGTTACTGATTTTAAAAGCGGCAAACGCAACCCTGAAGGACGTATAGTTGAAGTCTTGGGCAATCCTGAGGATATCAGGGTTCAGACTGAAATAGTCATTCGCAAACACAAACTGCCCCATAAATTTTCAGACAGGGCGCTGCAGGAAGCAGACAGGTATCCTGATACCATGCCTGAAGAAAAAGAACGGCTCGACTTGCGCAACATCCCGCATGTAACAATTGACGGTGAAACAGCACGGGATTTTGATGATGCCGTTGCTGTGGAAAAGACTGCAAAAGGGTGGCTCCTCTATGTCTCAATCGCCGATGTAAGCTACTACGTCAAACCCGGTTCCGCCCTGGACAAAGAAGCTTACGAACGCGGCACCAGTGTTTATTTCCCCAACCGGGTTGTCCCCATGCTGCCTGAACGTCTTTCAAACAACCTTTGCAGTCTGGTGCCCAATGAAGCCCGACCGGCTTTCACCGCAATAATGGAATTTGACCCAAAAGGCAAAAGGCTGACAAAAAAATTCACTCGAAGCATCATTACCAGTCATCACCGGTTGACCTATACTATTGTCAAACAGATTCTGGTTGACAGGGACAGCAAACTTATCAATGAGTACTCGGACATTCATGCTCAGCTGAAAGATATGGGTGAACTGGCCAAAGTCCTGGAAAAGAAAAGGCTTATACGCGGCAGTATTGGTTTCTCCATTCCCGAAGCTGAGGTGCTTATTGATGCTGACGAACAGGTTTCTGATATAATCAGGGCCGAGCGCAATATGGCCCATAAACTGATTGAAGAATTCATGCTGGCAGCAAACGAGGCTGTTGCAGAAACACTGGAAACCCAAAATTCTCCAACACTGTACAGGGTCCATGAATCACCTGATGATGTCAAAGTTATGGAGTTTACTGCATTTGCCCGCACCTTGGGGCTGCATCTGCCGGATAACAGCGGCTCCCCCAAATGGTTCGGCAAAATACTCTCCATGGTCGCCTCCACCCCCAAAGAGTACATTGTCAATAATATTCTCCTGCGCACAATGCAGCGCGCCCGTTATTCCCATGAAAATGTCGGGCATTTCGGCTTAGCTGCCACCTATTACACCCATTTCACTTCGCCGATCAGACGTTACCCGGACCTGATTGTGCACCGCACTCTGGCAAACCTGCTGACAAAAAAGAAAAGTTCCAGCACCTCCCCAGCCATTGATCTGCAGCAGGCAGGTGGGTTCCTCTCCGGCAGGGAAAGGGTTGCTGTGCTTGCGGACCGAGAAATGACCGACCGTTTGAAAGTCCGGTTCATGGCGGAAAGAATCGGTGAGTCATTTGATGGAATCATTTCCGGAGTCACTGCATTTGGACTCTTTATCGAGCTTCTGGATCATTTTGTCAGCGGCGCCATTGAAATAGCAAATCTCAAAGGGGATCATTATCAGTTTGACGAAAAAAGCTACCGGCTCATCGGCTCGCGTACAGCTAAAATTTTTCAGGTTGGCGACCTTGTGCGGGTGCGGGTTGAAAGTGTTGAGATTCGCCAGCGCAGAATTAATTTTGTCTTGGAAGGAGAAAACAGGTTTCAAGGAGCCGAGGGTTCAAAGGGTCAAGGGTATAAAGACAAAAGAAAAGGATAAAAGATCAAGACACCTGGCAGGCAGCAGGTATATAGAAACAGGTTTCAAGGGGTCAAGGGTACATAAGAACCCGAAAAGCAC
Source organism: Desulfobacterales bacterium (assembly GCA_030621655.1). GTDB lineage: Bacteria > Desulfobacterota > Desulfobulbia > Desulfobulbales > BM004 > BM004. The sequence goes on along the minus strand of JAUXHH010000146.1, from coordinate 1,941 downwards.
GAAATACAAAAAAGACACGGAATAAATACAGATAATTGACAATCGCTTTGAAACTTTTTTTGCCCTAAGTTATTTCTTTTTTGACTTGAAACCTTGACCCCTTGAAACCTCGAAACCTTTTTTAAAAAAAACTTTAGGCACTTACAAATTAACATTTTAAAACATGACTGAATCACAAAAAAAACAGAGTCTGCTGGACAATATCGCAATTGTCCTGATGGAACCCAAATATCCTGAAAATATCGGAGCTGCGGCACGTTGTGCCATGAACATGGGAATTTCCCGGTTGATCATTGTCCGCGATGAAGCCCCTGACCAGGAGAAGATGCTGAAAATGGCCACCCATAAAGCTGCGCATCTTATCAAACAGCTTGAGCGCTTCAACAGTCTTGAAGATGCGCTGGCGCCATTTTCCCATGTTGTGGGGACCTCTGCCAGAGAAGGCAGGAAAAGACGGATTGAAAACAGTCCGCGCTACATTTCTGAATCCATCCTGCCCCTGCTTGAAAATAATCAGGTTGCCCTGCTCTTTGGTCCTGAGCACAGAGGACTCACCAACGATGATCTCAAATATTGCCAGACCACAGTTAACATACCGACCGCAGATTTCTCATCCCTGAACCTGGCACAGGCAGTCGCAATTTTATGTTATGAACTTTACTGGGGTGTAATGCATTCCGGCAGGATCATCCAATCCAGCCCCACGCTGGCCAGCTCATATGAACTGGAGGGCATGTATGAGCATGTGGAAGAACTCCTTAACAAAATAGGTTTTTTAAGGACAAATGATAGCTCGTACTGGATACGAAACATCCGGCATTTTTTGGGAAGGGTGGGCCTGCGAGCCAAAGAGGCACGGATCATCCGCGGCTTCTGCCGCTCATTCCTCTGGTATAATGAACACCCAAAAAAAAATAAGTGAAAAATTTGCTTTTTAATAAAGCTGTACCTTTCACCAAGATTAAAAGTTATAATTTAGACTATGGACATGAAATATAATTTGGGGGATAAAGTAATCCTAGAAGGGCTGAAAGGATATTGGGAGATTGTGGGGATAGGATCTTATCCTGATTCTACAAAAAAATATGTATTAAGAATAGAAGCTGATCATAAGTATAAACATGCTGATGGTGCAGAATTGGTATGTTGTGAAAATACATTCAAAAGGTTGACCTCTAGAAATTAAATATCACAGGTGTAAATATTTTTACAAATTGTATTGAATATCATACATAAATAGAAATTAAATAGAGCGGCAATTTCCATAATTTTAATTTTTCCCTTCAACAAAACAGTAAGTTATCAAATTTTTTCCAGAATTGGTATCCTCCTTGCAATCTACTCTCAAGACAGCATAGCAATGTCGGTTTTATTACGGCTCATAAATATAAATTTGCCAGAACATCATTGGAGGAAATTGAAGGCAGGAGCCAGGACTACTTTAGTCATGGCATATCAATTAATACCAGACCGGTAGAGAGGTTTTCAAATGGCTATACGTATGAATCTTCAAAAAACAGATATCACGGTAGAAGATATGTTAAGTACAGAAATCATTGTCAACCTGGCCCTAATCGACATCCTTATCGCCAAGCAGATTATTTCCGAAGAAGAACTGATGGACTATGTTGGAAAAATAAGGTTGGAACAGAAGGAAAGATCAAGAGGGTGTCCTCATTAATTTTCAATATCTGACAGCCTCTAAAATATTCAGGTGTCCTCGGAATATATGAACCCATTAAACTCATTTAGCGGACATTGACTGCATAATGGTTTGCTCTTTTTGCAAAACTCCTTACCGAGCTTAACAATGAGGGCGTGGTATTCATTAAACAGTTCCACTTCTTGCGGCAGGGAGAGCGTAAAATATTCCTGGATCTCATAATAACCTTCTTCTTCAGCTATGACATTATGGCGTGAAAAAATGCGATGGGTATAGGT
>JAUXHH010000136.1 GCA_030621655.1 Desulfobacterales bacterium | reverse complement strand
GTATTTTGATGTGCAGATCCTGGTTATCTCCGCTCATCGCCAGCTCGTTTCAGACAGGGTCAGCCTGGTCAGGGCCCTTGGCGGAGACTGGATGAAACCATACATCTCACAGAATGAGTCAACTGAAATTGGTGTAGACCTGAATCCATGAGTTGTCGGGTTCTCAAAGGGAACAGATTTAAAATCTGTCCCCAGGTGCACGGAGTAAGAGTGAGAAAGAAATACGTATTTGTAAATATGACTTTCATGGCCAAATCGGCTGCGGTTTAAAAAGGAAAATCCTATGGGTGCCAAACAGAAAGCAATCAAAATAATCCTGCCAATAGTAATTTTGGCGCTTGGTATTATAGCCATGCGAGTTTTAATACTTAATCGGCAAGTACCGCAAAGGCAGGCGAGGGAGAACCCTGGAGCCCTGGTGAAGGTAATCAAGGCTGAAAGACAGGATAGGCAGTTGCAAATCTTTGGTACCGGAACGGTTCAGCCTGAACAGGAAGTGACCATCACCCTGCAGGTAAACGGTGTGATAAACAAGGTGGCTCCTGGGTTCACCGCAGGGGCTTTTTTCCGCAAAGGCGAGCTGCTTTTCGCAGTGGAGTCTATTGACTATGAACTTGCGGTCGAGCGGGCCAAGGCATCTCTGATACGGGCGGAGAATGCGATCATCATTATCGAGAGCAAGGCTGCGGTAGCCCGGCAGGAATGGGAGCGCTTGAAATTGGAAGACGAGACAGAGCCAAACCCACTGATTGTATATGGGCCTCAATACGAGGATGCCAAGGCAAACCGCGATGCTGCCGTCGCCACCCTCAAACAGACGGAGCTTGATTTGCAGCGCACAAGGATTACAGCACCCTTTAATTGTCTGGTGCGTTCTGAGGAGGTCGGCGAAGGAAAGTATGTCAGAGCAGGCACTAATGTGGCAATGATCGCAAGTGTTGATGCTGCAGAGATTGTCATTCCCCTGCCGCTTGATGACCTGAGGTGGTTGAGCATTCCCAGGCAGGGAAATTCTGCAAAGGGCTCCCCTGCCACTGTGCGCCTTGAGGTGGGCACCAACCTGTACGAATGGCAGGGTCAATTGGTTCGCTCGCTTGGCGAGGTGGACATGAGAAGCCGCATGGCCAGGCTGGTTGTCAAGGTGGATGACCCGTATGGATTACATGAACGTGAGCATGAAAATAAAATGAGCCTTGAACTGGGTATGTTTGTCGAGGTTCTCTTTGCCGGTGAGGTTCTCACAGGTGTCATTGAGATTCCGCGAATGGCCCTGCGCGAGGATTCCTCTATCTGGGTCATGGATAATGAGCAGAAATTGCGGATCAAACATGTACAGCTCGTCCGTTTGGAAAAACAATCAGCATTAATCAGTGAAGGCTTGCAGGACGGTGATATGGTGGTTCTGACAGCTCTTCCCGGTGGTGTCGATGGCATGAAACTCCGGCCTGTCAGTAAAGGAGAGTCCAGGTGAAGGAATATATCAAATGGATGGCCCATAACCATGTGGCCGCCAATTTGCTGATGATGCTTTTCGTTATCGGCGGTTTGGCCCTGGGGTTTTCCATCAAGCAGGAAGTTTTTCCCGAGATTAACCTGGACAGAATACAGGTAACTGTTGCCTATCCCGGAGCAGGTCCTGATGAAGTGGAAGAAGGCATTATCCTGCAGGTTGAGGAGAATATTACCGGTGTGGATGGAGTTAAGGAAATCACCTCGGTTGCTGCGGAAGGATACGGTGTTGTTACTGCAGTCATCAGGAGCGGCGAAGATGCTGATAACGTCCTGCAGGAAATAAAAAGTGCAGTGGACAGGATCATTACCTTTCCGGAGGATGCTGAAAAGCCTGTCATAAACAAGGTCCTGAACCGGCGGGAAGTCGCCTCTCTGGTTGTTTATGGGAATGTGTCCGAGCGCGCGCTGCGGGAACAGGCCGAGGCCATGCGCGATGAACTGCTGGCCATGGATGACATTACCCAGGCAGAACTGGGCGGCGTGCGGCCCTATGAAATATCCATAGAAATATCCGAAGAAAACCTGCAGCGTTACAATCTTACCCTGAACCAGGTTGCCTTGCGGGTTCGTCAGGCATCGCTCGACCTGCCGGGCGGTTCGATCAAAGCTGTTGGAGGCGAGATTTTGCTGCGCACCAAGGAAAGACGGTACAAGGGTGCAGAATATGGCGATATCGTCATCCTGGTGAATCCGGACGGCAGTGAAGTAAAGCTGCACGATATAGCCACTGTGAAGGATGGTTTTGAGGAAACAGATGTATATGCCCGCTTCAATGGTATGCCGGCAGCAATGGTTTCGGTCTTCAGGGTGGGTGATGAGAAACCGACTGCTATTTCTGATGTCGTATATAAATATATGCTTGAAAAGCGGTATACCCTTCCTGAATCGATCCAGGTGGATGTGTGGAATGACACCTCGGAACTCTTTGACAGCCGCCTGAAACTGCTGCTGAAAAACGCCGTATTGGGACTTACCCTGGTTTTAATTATCCTGAGTATGTTCCTGCAGATTCGCCTGGCTTTGTGGGTTATGCTCGGCATTCCTATATCATTCTTCGGAGCGCTTCTTCTCATGCCAGGCATGGGTGTGTCCATTAACATGATATCGCTCTTTGCCTTTATCATGGCTCTGGGCATCGTGGTGGACGATGCCATTGTGGTGGGTGAGAATATCTTTGAACACAGACAGAAAGGCAAAACATATCGCCAGGCAGCAGTGGACGGCGCCCAGGAGGTGGCAATCCCGGTGACCTTTTCAATCCTCACCTCTATTGCTGCCTTTATGCCGCTTCTCTTTGTCGAGGGGATTATGGGCAAGTTCATCAAGGTGATCCCTTTTGTGGTGATATCAATCCTCATTGTTTCTCTGATCGAATCACTTTTTGTGCTGCCGGCGCATCTCAGCCTTGGAGGCAGGAAGTTAGAGAAAAAGACCAGCCCCTCACCTGCGGACAAAATGAGAAAATATACTGTGGGAGGCCTGGAAAAGTTCGTCTCCGGGCCATACCATAAATTTCTCAACCTGAGTCTTGAATACCGTTACGTATCGTTTGCCGCATTCATTGTACTTCTTTTCCTGACCGTCGGGATTACCAAGGGCGGTATAATTAAGTTCCGGTTTATGCCTGAGGTAGAGGGAGACCTGATCAAGGTCGCACTGGAAATGCCCCGCGGTACACCTGTTGCGCAGACCGCAGAAGTACACGATTTATTAGTTGAAAAGGGCATACGTGTTGTCGAAGATTATGACCGGGAAAGGGGTGCTGAGGAATCAAGCCTGCGGCAGCTTTATTCAGTGGTCGGCGGCACGATTGCCGGGGGCGGACCGCAGGGCGGCGCTGCCAGTTCGGGTGCCTATCTGGCAAATGTGTCCTTATTATTGATCCCGAGTGAAGAACGCCAATATCCTGCTTCTGATATAGTTAAACGTTGGCGCAGGGAGATGGGTGAGATCAGTGGCATTGATTCCCTGATATTTACCTCCAATCTCATGCATGTTGGAGATGATATTGATGTGAGGTTTGCGCATAACGATTTTAATACGCTGGAACTGAGTGCACAGCGCTTAAAGGATGCTCTGGCTCAGTATCCTGGTGTAATCGACATAAAGGATTCGTATCCGGAAGGCAAAAAGGAACTCAAGATCAGGCTGAAGCCGGCAGCCAGGACCCTTGGCATTACAGAAGAGAATCTGGGTCGTCAGATCAGGGGAGCCTTTTATGGAGCAGAGGCCCTGCGGCTGCAGCGCGGCAGAAATGAGGTCAAGGTCATGGTCCGCTATCCTGAAGAGGATCGCCGCAATCTCTGGGATTTTGAGAATATGCGCATCCGTACACCTGATGGCGGCGAGATACCGTTGCAGCAGGCTGCAACCATCACTGAGGGACGGGGCTATAGTGTCATCAACCGGGCTGACCGCAAGCGGGTCATAAACGTCACAGCCAGTGTTGACAATACGAAAGCCAATCCCGAAGAGATAATTACTGAAATCAAACAGACGATACTGTCTGAACTTGCTGCAGATTATCCGGGGCTGACATATGACCTGGAAGGTCAGGAAAAGGAACGGCGGGATTCCATGGTCAGCATGGGCAAGGGCTTCATCCTGGCGCTGTTTGCCATGTATGCCCTTTTGGCAATTCCCTTCCGCAGCTATACCCAGCCGTTTCTCATCATGGCAGCCATTCCTTTTGGCATGGTCGGCGCTATTCTCGGCCACCTTATAATGGGATTCAATCTGAGTATATTAAGCGTCTTTGGGATTGTTGCCTTGTCCGGTGTGGTGGTCAACGATTCTCTGCTGCTGATCGACCAGGTGAACAGGAACAGGCGCCAGGGGCAGGATTTATTTCAGGCGGTCGTTGATGGCGGCATTCGTCGTTTCCGGCCAATCCTTTTAACCTCGCTGACCACCTTTTTCGGCTTGATGCCCATGATTCTTGAAACCAGTGTCCAGGCCCAGTTTCTGATCCCCATGGCCATCAGCCTCGGTTTTGGTATCATGTTTGCCACCGGTATAACCCTGCTGCTGGTTCCCACCCTCTATATGATCCTGGAAGATTTCCGTAAACTTGTAGGACTTACAGAATTGAAGATTGAAAATTGAAGATTGAAAATTAATAATAAAATTTACCTTTCACCTTTTACCTTTCACCTTTTGCCTATCTTTTCACATTTAAGTTTGCGATTTGACAAACTTTATAGTAATGATTTATCGATGTTTGTGGATGGTTTACAGCTAAAAAGTTGCTAATGGAAAGGAGAGAGTATGAATCAGAAAAAGATAATCCTTCGTGATGATGAGATGCCCAAGCAGTGGTACAATATTTGTCCTGATATTCCAAATGGTTTACTGCCGCCTCTTGATCCTGGAACAGGTGAACCCATAGCGCCTGAAAAACTCGCCGCTATTTTCCCAATGGGACTTCTTGAGCAGGAGATGAGTCCCAATCGCTGGATTGATATTCCGGATGAGGTAAGAGAGATATACTCCATCTGGCGGCCTTCGCCTGTGATCCGTGCCTACAAACTGGAAGAGGCATTGGGCACCAAGGCCAAGATCTATTACAAGAATGAAGGGGTTTCTCCTAACGGCAGCCATAAACCGAACAGTGCTGTAGCCCAGGCCTATTATAATAAAAAGGAAGGCATCAA
>JAUXHH010000033.1 GCA_030621655.1 Desulfobacterales bacterium | reverse complement strand
TTTCATAATCTTTTTGCATTTATAATTTTTTCAAAAAATCTGTTAAAAGGCTGTTACTGCCTCCTTATTTTTAGCTCAGTAAAAAATCCGGGCACTGAGGCACAAAGGCACAGAGGCACAGAGTTTAAAACCTGATAACAAAATCATATGATTACACTGTGTGTACTCAAAAACCTTTACACTTCTTTGTCTTACGGTCACTTTGTACCCTGAAGGGCATAAATGCCTTTGTGCCTCAGTGCCTATTTTAAGCCTTGTTGATGGTTCCGGCTGAGCCAGCTACTTCTGACCCGGCCTGAGGACCGGTTTTTTTTGAACGAATAAATCAGATTACTGCCTGAATATCGCTATTTTGTTATATATCCAACCCATCAATGCACCACAGATAGTGCCAAGGGCAAAGCCATACGCAGCTCCGATAAGGCTGCCCCAAAAAGTCACCTTATAACCGATAAAGTATTGACTCAAGAGTATCAGATGGGGTCCGACCCTCTCGCCCCCCTTGATAACCAGCCAATTTGTTGCCACAAAAATACCCAAACCGAAAATTACACCGAGGGTAAGACCTACAACCTTCGCGTTGAGCAACAGTACACCGCTGAACAGTTTTTCTTCAGGAAGCACCTGGTCATTATTTTTATCAGTTTCCACTTTCCCGTCTCCCGCAATAGAGGTGAGAATTAAAAATTATCAAAGAAATCTTTTAACGACAGCAGCTCAACCTTTCTTTTGATATTATAAATGTAAATTGCCAAAAACAGATTTCGTAAATAAGCAAACAGCCAGGCGAAGAGAAATCCCCAGAAAAAGGAATAGCCGAAGGCGATAAAGCCCCCTTTCACTGTGACAGTATAGCCGATAAAGTACTGGGCCAACAGCCTTAGGTGGGAGTTTAATACATCTCCGCCACGGCTTATAATCCACAGGGTCGCACCTAAGACAAGCAAACCGCAGATTGTTCCCACAGCAGAGGCAAAGGCCAGCTTATCCATCCTGGCAAAAGCCCCTATTAAAACCTTCTCGGGAACTGCAGGAACTTCCCTGGCTCCCCTATCCTCTTCAAGATAGTCCTTCTCTTCATTTACGGCCCAGAGATCATGGTTCTCTCCCGAGCAATTTTTCGCCGCCAGGATTCCGGTCTGCATTGAATGATCCATGTTATTATAGCGATGCATGCCACTGCGGCCGATTGTCTGCAAATTACTGAAATTCTCAAGGTAGTTCCGTATTACCTGCAGATTTTTTTTATACTCGGAATCATATACAGGATAGGCATGGGACTGTCGGACAACGTAGCTGTCAATTACCTGTGTTTTTTCCCCAAGCCCCAGCTCTACCATTTCCCGGGTGGCTGTCTCGACCAGTTCGTTATCCTGCATATTCCATGTCTGATCATTTTCATTACAAAAATATTCCATGCCGATACTGGTCTTGCTTTGATCCGGCACCATGAAACTGCTCCAGTTCTTGAAATTCTGGATGCGACCGACCTTTACTTTAGGGCTATGGATATACAACCATTGGTCGGGGAAAAGGCTTGGGATATCGATAATAAGAACAACAATGATAAAGGCCCGGTATGAGAGCTGATTGGCGGCGCTGAGAATTTCTGCAGGGGGCGGCGGCGTAAAAAGCTTCACCAGTCTTGAAATGGGCAGGCTTGAAATACAGTGGGCCGGAGCCAACTTGCCGGTTGTGTTGCCATCGCTGTATTCAACAGCTGTAATCATAGTGGTGTTATGATGGATGGATGACACTTCAGAGTTGAGCCTTACTTCTCCATTCCCTGCCACAATCCTGTCCATGAAGCTTTTCCACATCATGCCGGGACCGAATTTTGGATAGAAAAACTGCTCGATCAGACTTTTTGACTGCTGCCCACCAAACAGGGCGTTGGAAACAGCGACCAGAAGGGACAAACCCTTAATACGCTGGGCTGCCCAGTCTGCTCTTATTTCACTGCATGGTATACCCCATACCTTTTCGGTATAGGTCTTAAAGAATGTTCTATAAAGCCTTTCCCCAAAACGGTTAATAATCCATTCTTCGAAACTGTTCTCTTCAGGAGAGGGAGAGAGGCGGGCTCTGCAGTAACTGACTAAGATCAGCAGGCTTTCCACAGGACCAAGATTGAATAAAGCATTGGCAGGCCGCAGGGGATAGTTAAAATATTTCCCCCTATAAAAAATACGCGACAGGCGGTTTACGCGGATAAAATCATCGCCGAGCAACTCCTCCCAGAGTCGATTGATCTCCTCATTCTTCGTAAAAAAACGATGCCCGCCAATATCAAAAAAGAAATCCCTGTATGATTCGGTCCGGGCTATACCTCCAACTATGCCGGCCCTTTCAAGAATTACCGGACATATATTTCGGCTTATTAATTCATAGCCTGCGGCAAGGCCGGCAGGCCCAGCACCTATAATGACTACCGGGTTATCATCCATTACAACGGCATAGCCTAGCCAAAACTTAAACCACAATCAGGACAGGTTGTTTGAGTGGTGGAAAAGGAATGTCCGCATGCCGGGCACTGCGCTTCACTCTCATGGGGATTAAAAACCGCATCCCCATTGGTATTTTCATGCTGCGCCAGGCGTGTGACTTTTTTATGCTCATCCTCAATAATTTGAAATGCCTCCATGCCATCTTCTCTTTTTACAAGGAGGTTATAGACAGAGGGACAGCAGTTTTTGGAGCAGGAATTCTCATCTCCTGCCAGAAGTGCTCCAATATTCTCACCATTCAGCAGATCGGAAAGATGACGCATGTCTGCTAAAGGTCCTCTTTGAATGGCGACAAGGTCATCTTCCGGATTCAATTCAATACTTCTTCCTTGCAGTATTTTCGTCCGCTCCTCTTCCCTCTTAATTTTCTGCAGACCTGTAATCAGATCAATTCCGCAGGCAGCACATTTTTCAATCTCAGCCCTATACTCATCATTGCATTCAGGACAATATTTCAGATCAGGTTCAATCATTATTTCCTCCAACTTGATAACTGCATTATTTCTTTATCCTATAATATAAACCGACTCAAATCTTCGTCCTGAGCAATGTCAGCAAGCTGTTTTCTGACATAATCGGCGGTTATAGTGAATGTTTCAGCACCGATATTCGGCGCCTGAAAAGACAATTCCTCCAGGACCTTCTCCAGTATAGTGTGCAACCGTCTCGCTCCTATATCTTCAGTATTCTGGTTGACCTCTGCAGCCAGGCGGGCCATTTCATGCACCGCATCATCAGAAAAAACGAGTTCCATGCCTTCGGTTTTCATGAGAGCCACGTACTGTTTCAAGAGGGCATTTTCAGGTTCGCTCAGTATCCGGAAAAACTCATCCTGTCCCAAGGCATTCAACTCCACCCGAATGGGAAAACGCCCCTGGAGTTCCGGTACCAGGTCCGAAGGTTTGCAAAGATGAAAGGCACCGCTGGCAATGAAAAGGATATGATCGGTTTTCACCATGCCGTATTTTGTTGTAACCGTAGCACCCTCAACAATGGGGAGCAGATCCCGTTGAACTCCCTCGCGTGAGATTTCAGGACCATGTCCACCACCCTGCCTGGAAGCGATCTTATCAATCTCATCCAGGAATATAATTCCAGACTGTTCCGTCTTTATAACAGCCATGCGGGTAACCTTATCCATATCGATAAGATCTTCCACTGCCTCACTTTGTAAAATTTTGAAGGCCTCAGGGACCTTCAGTTTTCGCATCCTCCCCTTTCTGGGAAAAATCTTGCCAAAGGCATCACGCAGGTTTGATTCCATATCATCAATGCCTCCACTGGAAAAAACTTCGATCGTTGGCATAGACGGTGCCTGGGTCACTTCCATTTCAACTTCCCTGTTGTCAAGCTTCCCTTTCCGCAACATCTGCCTGAAACGATCACGGGTTGATTCAGTCTCCCGGGTGGAATCCGCAACTGACGGAGCACCATTCACACCCATCTCTATTTGTGGCCTTCCGGTTGGAACCGGCATAGAAGGCAGGAGAAGGTCAAGCAGCTTTTCTTCTGCCATCTCACGGGCCTTTATCTCTACCTCGATGCGCTCCTCCTTCTTTACCATACTGACTGCCAGTTCAACGAGGTCACGGATCATTGATTCGACATCCCGGCCAACATAACCAATCTCTGTGAACTTGGACGCTTCAACCTTTAAAAACGGCGAGTGCGCAAGATTAGCGAGCCTTCTGGCAATCTCGGTCTTCCCCACACCGGTGGGGCCGATCATAATTATGTTTTTAGGAGCGATTTCATCCCGTAAAGGGGGAGGAACCTGCTGTCTGCGCCAGCGGTTTCTAAGGGCAATTGCAACTGACTTTTTGGCCTCATCCTGTCCGATAATATACTTGTCAAGCTCACTGACCGTATCTTTTGGGGTCAATGATTTCAAATCATTCATGTATTTAAAACCTAAAAGTAATTCCATGTTAATTTTAATAAAATATCCTGCTCTGATTTTCCCTGATGCGCCGTTGTAAACTAAAGTGTCTCGACAACAATATTTTCATTGGTATAGATACAGATGGAGGCCGCTATCTCCATGGACTCGCGACAGATTCCCTCTGCGTCCAGATCACTGTGATTGATCAACGCCTTGGCCGCAGCCTGGGCAAAAGGACCACCTGAACCAATAGCGAGAATACCATCGTCAGACTCTATGACATCTCCGGAACCGGAAAGCAGAAGGGAAGAATTCTCGTCAACAGCTATGAGAAAGGCCTCCAGACGCCGCAGCATTTTGTCTGTGCGCCAGTCTTTTGCCAGTTCAACCGCAGCACGCATAAGGTTCCCCTTATATTGCTCCAGCCGTTGTTCCAGTTTATCGAAAAGAGTAAAGGCATCGGCTGTTGCTCCGGCAAAGCCTGTTATAACCTTACCGTTATAAAGTCGTCTGACCTTGCGGGCCGAATGCTTGACCACCGTATTACCAAAGGTTACCTGGCCGTCACCGGCCACTACCACTTTTCCTTTGTGTCTCACTGAAATAATTGTTGTTGAGCGTATTTTCACTTTTTCACCACTTATTCCTGCTCTTAATTTCTCCTGGCCCTGGGATGGGCCTTGTCATAAACTTTCATCAGATGAACCATATCCAAATGGGTATATTTCTGCGTAGTCGACAGGCTTGCATGCCCAAGCAACTCCTGCACTGAGCGCATGTCAGCACCCATTTCAAGAAGATGCGTCGCAAAGGAGTGACGCAGCACATGGGGCGTAACAGGTTTGTCAATTCCTGCTTTGCGGCCGTATGCAGCTATCAATCTCTCAACACTCCGGGTTGTGAGCCTGCTGCCACGGCTGTTTAAGAATACTGCTTCCCCGTCAAACTTTTTGCCCTGCTGTAAACGATTTTTCAGCTGTACTTCCCGCTGGATAAAATAGTCGCGAAGCGCCTTAATAGCCGGTTCACCCATGGGTATTACCCGCTCCCGGTTACCTTTGCCTCTAACCCTAACCATTTCAATGTCAAAATCAAGGTTTGCCATATTGCAGGCCACTAATTCTGATACACGCATGCCTGTTGAATACAACAATTCGAGCATAGCTCTGTCACGGGCCCCAAAAGTTTCTTCCGCACCCGGAGATTCCAGCAAAGCAAAAACCTCATCCACCGAGAGAAAAACCGGTATATGCTGTTCCTGCTTCGGCATAGCGATGGATCCCATGGGATTCTGTCCGATCAGGCTTTCCTGCTCCAGAAATTTAAAGAATGTTCTCAGGGTTGATAACTTTCTTGCCACCGAGGAACTCTTGTTTTTATTGTTCAGGCTGTAGACATAATTACGGATGGTATGGGTATCAATTTCCGTAATATCAATTTCCTTGCCGGCATCAGCGGCAAATTCAAGCAAATCTCTCCGGTAGTTTACTATGGTATGGGGAGAATAGCCCCTCTCATCGGTCAACCAGATTATGAAACTATCTATATATTCAGTTAACATCCTAAACGTTACATAAAATTTTCAAACTATTTCTGCTGCGGCTTCCGCCGACCTTGCCAATGCGAATCAGCATTCTTACCACAGACATGTTTTTTTTGTAAAGTCGTTGATGATCAGCCATGAATCATTTATTATGGACTGCTCTTAAAATATACCTCGTCCATCAAGTCATATTGGCTCCTTTTGTTTTATATGCAACACAAGAGAAATTCTCAGTGTTTCATGAAATATATGGGTACGGATTAAGGTAAAAAGTGCAACCATATGGTAAAGCTGATGCAACAAAAAAAACGTGTTGAAATGTCATGTTCCGTTAACCCACAGGCAGGTAAGTCATGAAGAAAAAATCATTTGAGGATGCCCTGGCTAAATTGGAAGATATCACCAATGAACTTGAAAAAGGCGAACTTCCGCTGGAGGACTCTCTTAAATACTTTGATGAGGGTGTAAAACTTGCTGAGTACTGCAACAGCAAACTAAGCGATGCGCAGCGAAAGGTTGAAATTCTTCTAAAAAAAGATGATTCTCTGGAGCCGGTTGCATTTGACGGTTTGGACGAAGAGAACGAGTAATGGATATCAAGCAGTTTTTAGAAGCAAGACGAAAGCAGGTAGATGCTGCTCTGGACAATTTTCTGCCAGAGGAAAAAGGGACTCTCGCAGAGCACATCAAAGCAATGCGCTACAGCCTTTTTGCCGGCGGTAAGAGAGTGAGGCCCATCCTTTGCCTTGCTGCAGCAGAAGCTGTTCAGGACTATGACAATGAATTCCCGAATGCTTTAATGCTTACTGCCTGCGCCCTTGAATGCATCCACACCTACTCCCTTATCCATGATGATCTTCCAGCCATGGATGATGATGAACTGCGTCGCTCCAAACCAACAAACCACATGGTTTTCGGCGAAGCCGGCGCCATACTTGCCGGAGACAGCCTCCTGACCTGTGCCTTTGAATTGCTTAGCAGAGAAAAATTGGAAGCATCTGCCACAGACAGGTTGAAGGTAATCTCTCTTATCAGTAACGCGGTAGGACCGGAAGGAATGGTTGGCGGCCAATTTCTCGACCTGACCCATGAGGGCAAAAAGGTGGGTTATGATATGCTGCGCGAGATCCACAGCCGGAAAACAGGAGCCCTTATCACGGCATCTGTTCAAACCGGGGGTGTTCTCGGCAAATGTACTGCTGAACAATTCCAGGCCCTTACCCGGTACGGCACCCGGATAGGACTTGCCTTTCAAATCGTTGATGACCTGCTTAATGTTGAGGGCACCCGGGAACAGCTTGGGAAAGCAGCCGGCTCTGATGCTGCCAGAAACAAAGCAACCTATCCATCTCTGTTTGGCTTGGATGAAACAAGGAAAAAAGCCCAAGAGGCCATTGATGAAGCTCTGGCTGCACTTGAAGGATTTGATGAACGGGCAGCCATGCTGAGAGAACTGGCCAGATACATTGTAACCAGAAAAAGATAACTAGGGTCTGTCCAGAAACGAGGATTTTTGTTTGAGATCAAGGACTGCGAAAAAAATAAGCACAGGCATATGTTTGATATTCCGAGTATTATTTTTTTCGTATGACGCTGAGATCGGACAAAAAGGCCATTTATGGACGGGCACTAACTAACAAAAATTTTGAGTCACAGATGCCGGGAACCTGTTGTATCTGTAGCTTCAGTGTATTATTAAATACTTTATGAAACAGAACATACTGCAGACAATTAACTCTCCCGAAGATTTACGACAGCTTAACCTGAATGAAATCGAACAGCTAGCTGCTAATATCCGGGAAGAAATAATAAAAACAGTTTCCAAAGCCGGGGGGCATCTGGCCCCCAGCCTGGGCGTCGTCGAATTGACCCTAGCCCTCCATTATGTCTTCAATACACCGTCTGACAAACTCATATGGGATGTCGGCCATCAGACCTACGCTCATAAACTCATCACCGGTCGCAAAGACAAATTTCACACCCTGCGCCAGTACAAAGGCATAAGCGGTTTTCCTAAAAGATCAGAAAGTCCCTTTGACGCATTTGACACCGGGCACAGTTCCACTTCAATTTCCGCCGGCCTCGGAATTGCCATCGCAAAGCACCTGAAAAAGAGTAAAAATCGTGCAATCGCTGTAATAGGCGACGGTTCCATGACCGGCGGCATGGCATTTGAAGCCCTTAACCAGGCCGGACATCTGGATAAAGATCTCATAGTTGTTCTCAATGACAATGAGATGTCAATCTCTCCCAATGTAGGTGCGCTTTCCAGCTTTCTGAGCAGAAAAATGACCAGCAGACAGGTGGTTCGGGCCAAAGGCGAATTGAAACATTTTTTAAAATCATTTTCCAACATTGGAGAGAATATCCTGCAGGTCCTGAAAAAAAGTGAGGAAAGTTTTAAAGGTTTTTTTACGCCGGGTATGCTTTTTGAGTCTTTAAAGTTTGAATATGTCGGCCCCATCCCCGGTCATCAACTTGAAAGCCTGATTGCAACTTTCAAGAATGTCAGGGATTTCAGCCATGGCCCGGTTCTCATCCATGTCATCACCAAAAAGGGAAAAGGATACCCGCCTGCAGAAGAAAATCCTGGGGATTATCATGGTGTGGGGCCATTTGATATTAAAAGCGGCACCCCTGTTCCTGCTGCAGATACTCCGACAACCTATACCCGCTGTTTTGGGGACACCCTGGTCCACCTGGCCGAAAAAGAACCAAAAATCGTTGCCATTACAGCCGCAATGCCTGCGGGTACAGGACTGACGCGTTTTGCACGACGCTTTCCCAACAGATTTTTTGACGTGGGTATTGCAGAACAGCATGCTGTCACCTTTGCTGCCGGTCTTGCCACAGAGGGCATGCTCCCTGTTTTCGCCGTCTATTCTACATTTTTACAACGCGGTTTGGATCAGGTAATCCATGACGTCTGCCTGCAGAACCTGCCGGTAACTTTTGCGATTGACCGTGGCGGCGTTGTTGGTGACGACGGTCCAACCCACCACGGTGCATATGACTTAAGCTTTCTTCGCTTTATCCCCAACCTGGTTCTGATGGCACCTAAAGACGAAAATGAAATGCAGCATATGCTTTACACTGCGATTCAGTATAACGGCCCGGCAGCCTTGCGTTATCCCCGTGGTGCCGGCGAAGGGGTGGAGTTATCTGAAAACCTGTGTGAAATCCCCATCGGTGAAGGAGAATTGTTGCGCCAGGGAAAGGACATCCTGCTGCTGCCCATAGGCAACCGGGTCTATCCGGCCTTAGAGGCCGCCCGCGGCTTGGAAAAGGTTGGTATTGACGCTGCGGTCATAAATCCCCGCTTTATCAAACCCCTGGATAACGAACTGATTATTGAATGGGCTGAAAAAACAGGCAGGGTTGTCACAGTCGAGGACAATGCCCGCATGGGTGGATTCGGCAGTGCGGTTCTGGAACTTCTCGCCGGCAGCAACCACCCTCATATCAAGGTTACTATTCTGGGTTATGGGGATAGATACCTGGAACACGGCACCCAGGAAATTCTCTGGCGCAAGGGCAAAATTGACGTTCCTGCCATTACGAATGCAGCCATGGAATTGATGGATGCATCCTGATGAGCTAAACAACCCGCAGCTTTATTCTCTCTCTTTCTCTTTCCGCCCTTTTTTTTGGGAATCCTGATTAAACCTAAGAGTTTAATCAGAAGGCCATTCCCAGGCTAAAATGAAAGACCCAGATGTCCTCGTTCCATATCTCCTCTGGATCAGGGTTGTAGGCAACGTCGATCCTGACCGGGCCGACAGGCAGCAGATACTGAAAGCCTATACCGATACCGAACTTGAATTCGCTGAAAAAATCATCGAGCGTATCATCCAGCAATTCTGACTTGTCAGTATAAGGCAGAAATCCTTTTTCCATGAGCGACCTGTTAGGTGAAATATTTCCGGCATCAATATAGAGAGTAGCAGCAAAATTCTTATAAAACCTCTTGCGCAGTTCAATGGAGAAAACATTGTACCCCAGGCCGCCAAGCGGTTCATTATTTGTATCTTTCGGGCCCAGTTCCGAATGTTTGTAGCTGCGGACAGTGATGTCGCCGCCGTTGAAAAACCGTTCGCTGATAGGAATGGAGCTTTGGTCTCCCATCGGGATGATGAGCCCGGTTGTGGCCCGCAGCCCGAGAATGTATTTTTGGGGCAGTTCAATGAAATAACGACCGCCCATAGTGATGCGGCCGAATTCTATTTCACTGCCAAGAGCAGGTAATGAAATATCAAAGCCACCGGCAAGTCGCAAACCTTCAGCAGGATAAAATATATCATCCCGAGTATCCCAGGTGGCCTGGATGCCAATAGTGCCCTTATTGTAATCCTCCTCTCCCTCCTGCAGAGGCGTATCATCTGTAAGATCATGAAGCTGAGTCAGCTTGTAAAGGTATCCGGTGGAAAGCGTGAGATTTTTGCTCAACTTTTTGGAAAGCAGGACAGATAAACTTGTTTCCTCGGAGGTATAAGAGGGCTCATCCCTATTTTCGTAAGAGAGAGGGATATTCATTCTTATGTCTGTTTGCAGCAGCCAGGGATCGGTGTAGCTTACTGTAAAGCTTTCCATCTTGGTGGATACCAGGCCATCTATCCTTCCATTTCTGCCGGTACCGAAAAGGTTTTTTTCAAAGACTCCAGCCCGCAGCCGCAATTTTTCGTATGACCCCCAACCGGGCTCGACATAAACTTCCCTGGTTGGCAACTCCTCAACGGTTATTTCAAGGTCTCGGCTGGAGTCTTCTTTTGGAGGTGTAAGTTCTATGGTGATCTTAGCAAAAAGTCCTGAGTCGAAAAGCTTTCTGAAGCTCTCCCTGCGTTTGGCGTTCGTATAAATATCCCCCGGCTTCAACTGCACCTTGTTTCTAATAAATGTTTCCCGCGTACTGGTGTTACCCGATATGACAATTTCTGAAATCCTGACCTGTTCACCACTCGTTATATCAGCTGTCAGGTTGATCTTTCCCGGTTCATCCAACTGCACTGTCTCAATGTCAAACCCGGCATCGGCATAGCCCATGGTATCATAGGCCTCCTCCAGACTTGAGTGCAGCAGCAGCTTACGACGGATATAATAGGATTTTCCGACAAGATCATTTTTTATTTTCTCAAGTTCGAAGGACAGTTCAGGAATGATTTCCCCGCTCAATACAATTTCATCAATGAAATATTGTGTGCCCTCTTCTATCTGTATGGTGATATCCACTCCGGAACGATTTTCAGTATAGGATAAATCCGGACTCTTCACTGCTACATCAATAAACCCCTCACCCAGGTAGTAAGCTCGTATCTTACTGACAGCATCCTTCAGCTCGGACTCAACAAAAATCATCTTTTTCTGCCCACCCCAAGGACCGGATATTTCCGGGAAGAAATCGAGTAATGTGCCTGTCTGGATATTCCTGTTTCCCTCAAAATTTATTCTATCAATGAATACCTGGGGACCCTCCTCCACCTTGAATGTTACCTTAACGAGATTAGCCTGTTGCTCGTAGGCATAATCAACAAAAGCAAAGGCAAAACCGCCTTGCAGGTATGCCGACCGCATCTGGAAGGCGGCATCATCTATATCAGCTTTACGGTAGCCTCGTTGTTCAAACATGAGCAGTTCGGCCGCAGCAGCTTTTAACAGGATTTTTTCTGAAAAATGGGAATTTCCGGTGATGGTCAAGATATACGGCTGGTCCTGCAGATTGGTTTGCGGAGAAGTTAACTGCTCTGCAGAATCAGTTTGCCGGGCACTCAGGGCTGCCCGGGAAACATTGACTGCAGGTGTCAGCCCTGACATCAGG
>JAUXHH010000107.1 GCA_030621655.1 Desulfobacterales bacterium | reverse complement strand
AGTTGGCTTGGCTTTGGCCGCAGTTTTTTTCGGAGCTGCTTTCTTTGCAGCTGGCTTTGCTTTAGCCGCAGCTTTTTTCGGAGCTGCTTTCTTTGCAGGGGCTGGTGCTTCTTTGGCAGCTTTCTTTTCAGGAGCAGGTTTGGATTCTTCTTTCGGTTCAGCTGTAAGTGCTCCGGTTATTGCCTTGCTCAGCTTTTCTTCAATGACTGCGTTTATATATTCCGTGGTAAATATCGCCTCTTTGCGGATAGACTTGGTTGTCATACCGAAGACCATTCTTACCTTGCGGCTGCTCACAGCATCTAAAGCCTTATCCAGACGGACTTTCATCTCATCCGGCTCAATACCTTCAGATTGACCCAAGGGGCCAAGCTCTTTAATCTTATCGGTAAATTCAGTTATCAGTTTGACAAAGCGTGGTGCTTCCGCAGCTGAGGCCCACTGTAACGAGAATCTTTCTGGATTGACCCCGATTTCCTTAAGTACTTTAGAGACCAAAGCATCCATTCCCATTGCATCGTAATTACCTACCTGGTAATGACATTCACCGAGTTGTCAGCCTCCGGTGAATATGCCGGCAGCTCCTTCCACAAAGCCCCTGAGGACAAAGGAGGGATCGATCCGACCAGTGCACATAACCCTGATTGTACGCAGGTTGGGTGGATACTGGTAGCGTGATACACCTGCCGCATCAGCAGCAGCATAACAACACCAGTTGCACAGGAATCCAAGGATTTTCGGGTTGTACTCTTCCTCGCTCATTTTCTATCCTTTAATCATGTTATAAGTGATGCACTCTAAACAGCCTTATGACACCAGATTTATGCTGTCTCTGTTTCTTTTTCTTTAATGTCTCTGCCAAATGCTTCAATCTGTGAATTAATCTGTTGATTGGTAAATCCGCCCATGGAGATTGCAAAGGTTGGGCAGTGTGAAGCACAGATACCGCAGGCTTTGCACGATGCTACAATTGTTTCGGCCTTGGGTCTGTTATTCTCATCCTTCACCATCCGGATGGCCTGGTAAGGACAAAGGCTTGTACAGAGCTTGCAGCCGATACAGGTTTCCTTATCAACATTTGAGACAATCGGGTCAACCGTAACATACCCCTTAACCAGTGGCATGGCCGCCTTGGCTGATGCAGCCTGCGCCTGAGCAATGATTTCATTCACCGGTTTGGGAGAATGGGCCAGGCCGCAGACATAAACACCATCAACGGGAAGTTCTACCGGGCGCAATTTAACATGCGCTTCCATGAAGAATTTATCAGCAGTAACCGGCACTTTCAGTAATTTGCTTAATGTGTCAGTTTCTTCAGGCACCATGCCGACACTTAAGGCCACCATCTGCGGATTCATGGTTATATCGTCCTGCAGGATTGGATCAAAAAAGGAAACTGTCAACTTGGAGCCCTTTTCGGCAATTGACGGTTTGTTGTCCATTTCATAAGGAATAAAAAGAACACCCTTTTCCCTTGCTTCCTGGTAAAGGTCTTCGGCATAACCGTAGGTTCTGATATCCCTGTAAAGCATAATTACCTGGGAGTCAGGATTTATTTTCTTAATTGTAAGTGCGTTTTCAACTGCAGTGGTACAGCAGGTCTTGGAGCAGTAATTCAGGTCATCACCGCGAGAGCCTGCACACTGGATCATTACAACTGATTTTGGAGCACGGCTTTTGCCTTTGCCTTCAAGCTGCTCTGCCAATTCACTCTGGGTGACAATATTCTTTGAATATTTGATTGTATTACCAAGTACAGTTTCCGGCCTGTGTTCATTGGCGCCGGTGGCAATGATTATGACTCCGTGATCCAGAGTAACCTCTTTAGCTTTAGTTCCTTTGCCTGAGCTGATTATTGAAGAGAAATTGCCCACAAAACCGCTGGTTTGTTGTAATCCTGAATTTGTATAGACCGAAACGAGTTTGTGCTTTTTAACCTGATCAATAAGTTTTTTGGTATGAACCAATTTTTTATAGTTGCCGCCAAGGCTGTCCTGCTTTTCAATCAGGGAGCAATTAAAACCCTGGTCCGCAAGGTTCAAGGCTGCAGTCATTCCAGCAATACCGCCGCCGACAACAATACCTGTTTTATTGACAGGAACAGTTTGTTCAGGCAGAGGTTGGATATGTCTTGCCTTGGCCACAGCCATACGAACAAGATCTTTCGATTTGTCAGTTGCTGCATCAGGCTCAGTGGCATGCACCCAGGAGCACTGGTCCCTGATGTTTACCATTTCAAAAAGGGAGCGGTTTAAGCCGGCATCCTTGAGAGTTTCCTGAAAAAGAGGCTCATGGGTCCTGGGTGAGCAGGCTGCTATTACCACCCGGTTGAGATCATGTTCCTTAATTTTGTCTTTGAGTACCTCCTGGGCATCCTGGGAGCAGCTGTACATGCTTTCAGTATAATATACGACTCCTTCCATATCACCGGCATATGTACTTACATCCGGAACATCAACAACAGAGCCAATGTTAATGCCGCAATGGCAGACGAAAACACCGATTCGTACTTCGTCTCCCATTTTTTTCTCATCCGGGTAAGTTTTATGGATAAGACTTTTGCCGCGTTGCTTTTTAATAAGTCCTGAAGCAATTCCAGCAGCACCGCTTGACTGTGTGACAGATTCTGGGATGTCCATGGGACCGTTAAAGGCGCCGGCTACCAGAATTCCATCTTTGCTTGTGGCAAGTGGTGTAAAAGTATCAGTTGCACAGAAGTCGTACTTATTCAGTTTGAAGCCGCCCATATCCGCAAGCTTCTGGGCATCAGGAGGTGATTCAAGGCCAACTGAGAGGACAACCATGTCATAGGGCTTAAAGCTGTGATTGCCGTCTAATGTTGAATAGGTGAGCCGCAGGTGGTCACCCCAGGGCATGACATCTGCAACTTTTGCCCGAACAAATTTGATACCTTTGTCCAATGCACGTTTCTGGGCTGCATCAAAATCTTTCCCCTGGGTCCGGATATCCATATAGTAAACAGTAATTTCCGCTTCCGGGTCATGCTCTTTGGCAACCATTGCCTCTTTGATTGCATACATACAGCAAACAGAGGAGCAGTAGCCGTTCCCACAGCCGATATCCCTTGAACCTACACATTGGATAAAGGCAATTTTATGCGGGTGCCTGTTATCTGAAAGGCAACGCACCTCACCGGCAAATGGGCCTGAAGGATTGAGAAGTCTTTCAAATTCAATGCTGGTTACCACGTCAGCGTGCTTGCCATAACTATACTTGGCAAGGGTTTCTTCAGAGATGCGGCCAAAACCGGGTGACATAATCACAGCACCAACTTCCAGGGTTTTTTCTTCGGGTTTCTGGCTGAAGTCAATGGCCTTGCTCTGGCAGACCGGTACGCAGATCTGGCAGGTGTCATGGGTGAGACTGAGGCAGCTGCGTGGATCAATATAATATGTTGCCGGGACAGCCTGAGGATAATCAATATGAATAGGACGGGTAATATTCAAATTTTCATTATACTCGTCCTCCTGATGCCGTGGACAATAAGTGGTGCAAAGCCCACAGGCTGTGCAGTCTTCTGCTATGATATAGCGAGGACGCTGTACGATCTTAGCTTTGAAACTACCTGGTTTCCCTTTAATGGAAAGCAGATCACTATTTGTGAGAATCTCTATATTTGGAGACCGACCGGCCTCAACCAACTTGGGCGCCAGGATTCAGAGCGAACAATCGTTGGTTGGAAAGGTCTTGTCCAATTGAGCCATTACGCCGCCAATGGCAGGCGATTTCTCAACAAGATAGACGTAGTATCCCAAATCGGTCAGGTCAAGAGCTGCCTGGACCCCGGCGATACCACCGCCCAGGACCATAACTGTCCCTTCCCTGCTCTTTTTAGCTTTAGCCATAACTTTCTCCAATTACTCCTACTGGTTCTATGGATTTATATCGGGCTGTTTATGCCGATCTTACATTTTGAAAAATGAGTCTTCGTTAAGTTGCTGGTTTCCATTCCTTTAAAAATGCCGGCATGTGTCCAGCTTCTCTTGGACCGATTGTAATTGTCCAATCCGGTAGTTCTTCTTCAAGCTCGCCTTTGATAGTAGCGAGGTAGCCTGGAATAATCAGGTCGCGATGTTTTACTTTATCTGCAATTTCAGATTTTTTGATAAACATGGCAATCAGGTCAGCTCCAAATTTACCTGCAGCCCAGGCAGTCAATACCGAAAGGCCTTCCGTGTCTTTAATTAACAACCATGATGGCACCTTGCTTCCCTCAATTTCACCTGAAACAATAAAATAGGTCAAAGAGAAGTTACAGGTGATAAGGACAGGTGAGTTCTCATCAGGACCGTTAACAGGATAGATGTCCTCTTTAACAACCATGGGCCGCTGCGGATCTGTAAAAATATTCAAACGTTCGAGCAGCAATGGAAAAAGGGTGTCACCCTGCAGGTCTGAAAGAATGACGATACCGGCATATTTGGCCACCATAATCGAGGCAACCATTACCTCCATGAGGGGATCATCGGTCATATCGCAAGGAAAGGTGATGATCGGGAATCCGAGAGGCTTGAATTTTTTGTTGATTGCTGCCCGTCGAGCGACAACATTATCCTCGTAAGCTGCCCGAATGGTTCTGGCTCCGGTATCAACCACCAGGTCTTTTAAGCCATCGCTGAGAAGGGCTTCGGATATTTCGACTGCGTCATTAAGATTGGCACCGACAACAGCAAGAGGACATCCAAGTTCCTTGGCCAGGTTGGCCATAGCTTCACGGTTGTCTTTGTTTGCTCCATACAGCAGCGGCTTGCGGTCACCGCAGGATTTGGCGCCGGCTGCAATGGTGTCCGGATTGTCGCTCATCAGGATGAGATTGGCATCCGGGGCATTATCAAGTACTTTCTGGACCAGTGCAGTAAATGCGCTCTCGTCTCCTTTGGTATCCTTGACAGCGATAAGCTCGGCTTTCATGAGAACGCCGACCCTTTCAATACGGATAGTGTTGAAACGCTCAATCCGACCGTCCACATCAGCATCACTCATGTCGGTGGTGATCAGGACGCCAAGTCCGGTGGGATTTTCGAAACGTCTGTCATGTCTGAACAGGCAGGTTTCGCCTCCTGTAGTAACAGCTGTCTCGCCGGTGCCGATCTTGATAGTGCGAATTGGCGGTGCGGAAGCCTCACCGATGGTTTCCTTCACCTCATCGCTTACATAAGGACATTCGTCGATTTCTATCTGCCCTGCCGCCACTTTCATGCCAAATGCCAGGCAGGTCGGTATACCGCATTCACCGCAGTTGGTCTTGGGCAGCATTTTGAGAATCTGTATACCAGTTAACGCCATCTCTTATCCTCCAATTGTATATACAAATATTGAATTTAACTTTTTATATTTTTATCAAAACCGACTCAAACTGTTGCTTCTTTTAAATAGCAGCTTCCATTTCCAGAGCAGGATGACCCTTCTCTTTCAGGAACTTGAGGATCTCTTCCTCAGTCTCGCCCTGCTCTTCAGTGGCGATCATGTCGTAGAGTTCTGGCATTCCTTCGTCTATGCAACGCTGCTTCAGTTTGTCCTTGATTTCCTCTTTGAGTATTTTGGGAATCCAGACAAGCCTTTTCAGACCGCCTTCTGCCAGGAAGAGTTTCTTGCTGGTCATGTAATGTTTACTGACACCCATAAAACCAGGTGTCTGCATACCGCCTCCTGCCATACCGGCCAGGGTGGTGAACTTCATGCCACTCGGTGTCATTCCCATGTAGTCACGATTGACAACCATGATGCCGTTGCACTGGGGCAGCATGGCGGCAATTGCCTCAAAGCAGCCGCAGGCGGTCATCGGGTTATTCATCAGTGAATAGCAGCTTACTTCGGGAACCGCGCCTCG
>JAUXHH010000250.1 GCA_030621655.1 Desulfobacterales bacterium | reverse complement strand
GGTGAAGCTGATAAATATATGGCTTCAATAAAAGCTCTTTGTTAATAATATCAGATGCAGGAAGTGAAAGTGGAAAAGGTTTGTTCCCCGGATAATATAAGCGGTTATAACCAGGATTGTATGACAATATGAGCACGGAGTGTACCCAGTCGGATCAGATGGATGAGCAGGATTCATGCCGAAAAGGCCCGATTCTTGTTGTGGGTGGATTGTTTGTTGTTTTTGAGGGTATAGACGGAACAGGAAAATCCACCCAACTTCATTTGCTTGCTGACGAACTGCAGCAGCTTGGCTATGCAGTTGTGGCAACCCGTGAACCCACAGATGGTCCTTTTGGTCAGAAAATAAAGGAACTGTTTGTTGACCGGGAAGCCGTTTCATATGACGAGGAACTGGAACTTTTTGTCGCCGATCGTGATCAGCATGTGCAAGAGGTTATAGCGCCTGCCCTGAGAGATGGTTGCATTGTGGTCTGTGACCGATATTATCTTTCAACCATTGCATACCAGGGAGCGAATGGCATAGACCCTGAATTTATTATGAAAAAAAATAAGGGTTTTCCTGTTCCTGATCTGGCTATTATTCTTGAGATTGAGCCGGCCCAGGGTATTTATCGCATTCAGAATCAGCGAAAGGAAAACCCCAATACTTTTGAGAAAGAATCAAATTTGAAAAAAGTTGCGGCAATTTTTGAGTCGATGCAGCAGCCTTATATCAAGAGAATAAGCGCTTCAGATTCTATTGAAAATGTTCATCTGCAGGTAGTAAAGGCAGTTGAAGAAATACTTGCGCATAAAAAGAATCAAACAAATGATGTCCATATGTAAAGAGCGCATAACGCATGTATGGCATGGGCTGCTCCGCTGCAGGAATATATCCCTGCAGCAGACGATCTGTCTGCTTGGTATTGTTTTTCTATGTGTTTCCTGTGCCACTACATCGGTAGTGACAGCCCCTCCCAAAAAAGTTGTGACCGGGTATGAAGAACCGGAACAGGAAGCTGTGAACGAGGCCAATGATATGGCTTGTGCCTACTTTTATTTTCTCTGGGGAAAAACAGCAGAAAATAATCAGCGTTTTGAAGAGGCCCTTGAGGCTTATGAAAAGGCCCTGCTGTGCGATGAAGAAAGTGAATACATCAGGCGCAACCTCACGGTGCTCCTCATCAGGATGGACCGCAAGCATCAGGCTGCCAAACTCCTGGAACAGATTGTCAGTAATAATCCCCAGGATGCTGAGAACAGAATTTTTTTGGCAAAGGTATATTCAAGCCTGGGACGGAATGATGAGGCGGTGGCCATCTATCAGGATCTGCTGGAGATAAAAGAAGATCATGACACTCTGCTGCTGCTTGGAACGCTGTATGCGCAAAACAGGGAATACGATAAAGCCCAGAAAATACTCAATCGCCTTATTCATTTAGAGGGTGATTCGTACATGGCACATTATTACCTGGCACGATTGTATCTGGAGTTGCAGTATTATGATAAAGCGGCGGTGTCTTATGAAAAAGCGCTGGAACTCAACTGGTTTGAAAGGTTGGCGTATGAGGTTGCAGAATTCTATGAAAATCGCCAGAAATACGAAAAAGCTATCACTGTGTACCTTAGAATCATGGAGGAAGGCGAAACAGTGGATATGGCAAAAACAAAGCTGGTCAATCTTTACCTGACCACTGAGGAGAATGACAAAGCTTTGGAATTGTTGCGTGAATTGAGAACAATTCTGCCGGAATCCCATAATGTTGATATGACCATCAGCCGAATTCTCCTGAGCCAGGAAAAATTTGATGAAGCTATCATGATTCTGGAGGATGTTCTGCAAACCAATCCGGAGTTGACTGTTGTGCACTACCTTCTTGCAATGGCGTATTACAGAAATAATGATAACCCCAGGGCAGAAGAGCAATTAAAAAATATTCCTGACGAGTCGAGCCTGTATGAGGACAGTATTTTTATTCGGGTCAGGATACTGAGTGAGGGTGATAACCATACGGAGGCTATTGATCTGCTGGAGCAGCAGGTTGGGGATGCTGCCACCAGAAAGCCCAGTTTTTATATTCTTCTGGCATCACTGTATAGGAAAAATGGGGACATTGAACAGGGGAAGAAAATCCATGAGCAGGCATCAAGATTATATCCTGAGGATTTGGACCTTCTGTATAATTACGGAATATTTCTTGAGAAAATAGGGGAAAGCGAAGATGCCATGGTTAAGATGCAGGCGGTAATTGCTCTTGATCCTGACAATGGTGCAGCCCTGAATTATGTGGGGTACACCTGGGCGGACAATAATCTTAATCTTGACAAGGCCCTTGAATATATAAGAAAGGCCGTGGAACTCATGCCTGATGACGGTTATATAAGGGATAGCCTGGGTTGGGTTTATTTTAAAATGGGAGACGTGAAGCAGGCAATTATAGAACTGGAAAAAGCTTCTGAGATGGTGGAAGACGATCCTGTGATCAAGGAGCACCTCGGGGATGTCTATCTGCAGACTGATCAACCTGAGAAGGCACTGGCTGCATATGAAGCATCCTATGAGTTGTATGAGGAAGAGGAAAAGAAGAAAAAAGTTGCCGACAAGATTAATTCTCTAATATTCAGGGGTCTAAGGTGAGGAGATTTTCGAGTTGTGCTCTCCTGCATCTACTCTTCTTATTATCAGTTTCCCTTCTTCTTCTGCAGGGTTGCGCCAGGCCTGTATTGCAAACCTATCCTGCCAGTGAACAAGATGCCCAATTAACAGCAGCAGCTTTCACAAAGTATCAAAAAATATACCAGGATGAATGTGCCTGCTGCCTTGATGCTGAGGCAGATGCAACAGTTTCCGTATCAGGCTGG
>JAUXHH010000208.1 GCA_030621655.1 Desulfobacterales bacterium | reverse complement strand
TGGATGATCTGGATGGCAACGGTGCAACTCTGACCCGGCAGTTTCTGAGTCAAAAACCGTCTTTGGAGATTCTGGCAAACAGCAGCAGCAAAATTTCCAACCATAAACTTACCGGTTTTGGGGCAATTGGGACTCTTGGGAAAAATCCCGAAAAACTGAAAAGTTGGCTTTTGCTGCATGATCCGGTTGGGGCGGATTACTGATAGATCCTCTCAATAAAAGTGTATCTTTTTTTGGGGATATTTTTTGAATATTGAGTTATGAAGATTGAAATTCAAAAAGATGATAAGGAAAAGATGGCACAGCAGGGTAAATTCAGCTGGTCAATCCGGGAATGCGAACCATTAAATAACAGGAAAAATGTTTAATTTTATCAGGCAGGCATTAGTAAACAGTAAGGGCTCATCTGATAATGGCCCTGACAATGGAGAGAGAACAAGGATTGCTGCAAGCGTCATCCTTCTGGAAGCGGCGCATGCAGATCACGAATGTACAGAGGATGAACTGGTCCATGTCATAGAAACACTTTGTGCAGATTTTGACCTGTCAGTAAAACATGCCGAAGATCTGCTTGAATTGGCTCATCGCGAAAGGGTCCAGGCAGTAGATCTTTTTGAGTTCACCAACCAGATAAATAATGAATTCAGCCGTGAGGAGAAGAAAGCAGTCCTTGAGGCAGTCTGGCGCATTATTCATAGTGATGGCCAACTGGAAAAGCACGAGGATCATTTTGTCCGCAAACTGACCCACCTCCTGAGGCTGTCCCATAAAGAAATGATAGATGCCAAGCTGAAGGCCCGGGAACAGATACAATATTGAATGAGCTGATTAGAAAAATAAGAACATTCAGGCAGGAGAGAGACTGGGACCAGTATCATTCTCCTAAAAATCTGGCAATGGCCCTGGTTGTGGAAGCGAGTGAATTGGCGGAGCATTTCCAGTGGTTGACTGAAGAGCAAAGTGGCAACCTGTCGCCTGACAAACTTGCGGCGGTGCAGGAAGAGATCGGAGATGTCCTCATCTACCTGGCAAATCTTTGTGATAAGCTCGGTATAGACCCCATTGCTGCGGCCCATAGCAAACTGGAGAAAAATAAGGGGAAATATCCAGTTTCCAGGGTGCGTGGAAAAGCTTACAAGTACAGCGAATACAAATGAATTGTACTTACTGTCATTAAAAAATTGTTTTGATTATTTTTTTCGGTCAGAAATTACTTTTTCGACCTTGTCGTAGAATTCAGGATAAAGCTTTTTGGCGCAATCCGGGCATATACCATGGCTGAATTCTGCCTCTGAATGATTCCTGATATATGTTTCAATCTGGTTCCAATAGCCTTTATCATCCCTGATTTTTTTGCAGGAAGCACAGATTGGCAGCAGTCCGCCTAAGAGATTTACCTTGTCCAGCGCTTCCTGCAGGCCGTCAATCAGTTCTGCTTTAGCATTTTCCGCCTTTATCCTGTCCGATATATTCTGGAAGCTTTCAACAATGCCCAGTAGATTGCCATCAGCATCCCTGAAAGGTCTTGCAGAGATGATATATGTATTTGTTCCTTCTTTGGTCTTATATTTTGCAGATTCAGTGGTCACCTCATCCTTGCCGTCGATAATCTGCTGCAGGGGGCAATCGTCGGTGTGGCAGAAACTGCCTGGGCGTGATTCATAGCACTTCATGCCTTGTCCTTCCTCGGCTGAAGTCTGGGACCAGATTTCCCTGTAGGCCTTATTGGCCCGAATAATTTCAAAGTCAACATTTGTTATGCACAGGGGGCTGGAGCTGTCCAGAACATTTTTCAGGGTGATGTTCGACTGTCTCAGTTCTTTCTCAGCCTGCATTCGTTCAGCAATTTCATTCTGCAGCGTTTCGTTTGTCTCTTTCAGTTGTCCGGTTCTTTCTTGCACAAGTGACTCGAGATTTTTTCTATACTCTTCTATCTCGGTATGCACCTTCTGGACCCGATGAAAATAGATACCAAAGGCAAAAATAATTATGAAAATGGCTGAGTTGATCGCACCGCTGAACGGTGAGACCTGCTTCCATATGTCAGACATATTATTCAGCAGCAGAATCTGCTTGATCAGATGGCCGAATGACCTTGATATGGCAAAGAAAACAATAGCCATGGTAAGCAGGAAAATATACTGGCGGAAAATATCATCAGTTTTTTGTTTTGACCAATTCCAGGATGCGTAGGCGCAGAAAAGGGCAATGCAAAGGGTCAAGGCAGATCCAAAGATATCGACAAGTACAACCGGTGTCCAGGAAACAGTCATTACAACCGCCTCCATTTTTGTAAAGCAAGAAGCAGAAACACAAAAGAGGGCACCAGCAGGAGATGATCAAGCCGGGTGAGGTAAAAAAAGGTGTCAAAGGAATCGGTGATAACAAACGCTGTAACCTGGGTGCCCTGCCTGATGAATCTTTCAGGATTTACAATTTCTCTCATCCAGTGGCCGGAAAAGGTGAGAATGTTCCACAGGATGATAAGCCAGAGGAAACTTTTGAACTCGAACCAACCCGATCCGGTAATGCGGTTATGGTAAACCCGGTACAACAGGTAGCTCATTCCGGAGATGAACAGGATATGTCCGACCTGATGTGATACCAGACCTTCAGCCCCTCCATGCTGCTGTACAGCATAAACAGGGACTGCCCAGCTAAACAGGGCGAATGTCACAGAAAAACAAAGGGTTTTGAATATGGAAACTTTATCTTTCATGCTTATGGTGGCTGGTCATTACTGTTGAGTGGTTGCGCTGCAATAAATTTCGTATAAAGAATTTTCAGTTAAATAAGCGCGGCGATTTTTTTACTGCCAGACAGGGTGTATTCTAAAAGTTATAAGGGTTACATACAATATAACTATAATAATTTATTGCGGAGAATAATCAAGTATAACTGAGAATAGGGAGGAGATTGCAATACCGGTTGTAATTACTCTTTAAAGATTTATAATTTTATCTGGAAACCAGCTGCTAACTAATCGTCTTATTTCTTTCATTGATGGAGATACGTTGAATGCAGAATCAATAAAATTTCCATCAGGTAGGTTCCTTGTTGGTATTTCAATTTCTGATACTATTGGCAAAGAAACCAGAAAGAAGTATCGATTCGTGATAACAAATGACAATAAATAAATCTAGCGGCTACCAATCTCAACTAAATCATATGTAATGAAATTGAATGATAAAGAGATTAATAACGTTTTAGGGCAGCACGAAGAATGTTACGAAAAAAGGATTTTAGGCTTAATACAGGTGTAATTCATGGCAGACTGTGAGTTTTTGACAAAATGTCCGTTTTTTAATGATTAGTTGAAGAACATGCCGGCTGCATCGGATATGATGAAAAAGATATATTGTCACTGGAATTTCGTAAAATGTGCAAGATATAAGGTTGTAATTGTTTTAGGCAGAAAAAAAGTTCCATCCGACTTATTTCCTGGGGATTCTCGCAGAGCTGACGAGATTCTTATTCGAGATACCAAAAAGTAATCAGGACATATTAAAAAAAAGGAAAAGTTCATGACTTCATATGGTGATTCGAAATGCTGGGAAATTGTAAACTGTGATAATCTGGATTGTCTTGCCAGGAGTGAACCGGAAACACCTTGCTGGGAAATTGCTAAAAAGGTTGAGGCTTTTCGCGATGTTTCCAATACTTGTCGTGATTGTATAGTATATCTATTTCATAAAGAAACTTCTGTTTTAAGCAAAAAAGAAATTCAGGAAATTTTAAGACACAGG
>JAUXHH010000249.1 GCA_030621655.1 Desulfobacterales bacterium | reverse complement strand
ATGATTTTGTTATCAGGTTTTAAACTCTGTGCCTTTGTGCCTCAGTGCCTTATAACATCATTATTGTAAGCGGCAGCAGGTAAGCAAACCTGCGAGACTCCGAAGCCGAGTCCTCAGGGCCTGGCTTCTTTACTTTAACTCCTCAGTTCCGGGATTGCCACCTGCCGTTTTTTTTCCCCCGCTGCATTTCGTTTAGCGGTTTCTTTTCATAGGTGATCACCTGGCCTCCCATGGTTTGATTGACTTCAGCAGTAAATTTTTTGCAGGGTTTTATGGTTATATCCTTGGGGATTTCAAGATCCACCTCCCCCCGTCCTGCAAAATGCAGTGTTAATGATACGGGACAAACACCATGGTTCTGGAAAAATACCTTTTTCAGTGCTTCAAGTCTCTGCCGGTTAACCTGCTCGGATTGCAGCATAATACGGGCCCTGGCCGTATATTTATCCCGGGCCGCCTCCAGTGTTTCTACACCATTGGCAATAATGTTGTCTCCACGCTCATCTTTTTTTACCAACCCTTCTATAATCACCGGTGTATCGTTATTGAGGATAGTGGCACATTTGGCGTAAAGCTCCGGGAAGATAACCACTTCCACGGTCCCGGCGACATCCTCCATGACAATAACAGCCATGGGGTCACCTTTTTTGGTCTTTCTGTTCTTGATATCTCTGATCAATCCACCAACCCGCAGGTTCTGTCCTTCAACCCATTCTTTATTTTCACTCAGGTTTGTATCAGTTACAGCCAGTATGTCTTCACGGTAATCATCCAAAGGATGGCCGGTGAGATAAAAACCAACGGTTTCTTTCTCAAAGGTAAGTTTTTCCTGGTCTGTCCATTCCGCTATCGCCGGGATTTCGATTTTTTTATGCTGCTTTTCCTCTTCAGAGCCCATGACGGCAAAAAGCGATATCTGGCCGCTTAATCTGTCACGCTGGGCAGCCTGACCCTGCTCCAGGGCATGGTCCAAAATGGCAAACAGTTGTGAACGCTTGAGATTTAGAGAATCAAAAGCACCTGCCTTGTTAAGGCTTTCCAGGACACGGCGGTTCACTCTGCGCAGGTCAACCCGGCAGCAGAAGTCCTCAAGTGATAGGTAAGGACCGTCTTTCTGGCGTTCTTCAATGATTGAATCCAGTGCTGCTTCTCCAACATTTTTTACCGCAGCCAGGCCAAACCTGATACGGTCGTCAACAACGGTGAAATCCTTGAAGCTTTCATTGATATCAGGTGGCAGGACCTCTATCTCATTATCACGGCATTCGCTGATATATGTAACTACTTTATCTGTGTTATTCATGTCGCAGGAGAGAAGAGCGGCCATGAATTGAGCCGGGTAATGCGCTTTAAGAAATGCAGTCTGGTAGGCTATCAGGGCATAGGCGGCACTATGGGATTTATTGAAGCCATAACCGGCAAATTTTGCCATCAGGTCAAAGATGTACTCAGCCTTGTCTTTAGGAATGTTGTTTTTTTCAGAGCCTGCCATGAATTTTTCTTTTTCATCGGCCATGACTTTTGGAATTTTCTTACCCATGGCGCGTCTTAAGATATCAGCATCGCCCAGGGTATAGTTTGCCAGAATATTGGCGATTTTCATCACCTGTTCCTGGTAAACAATGACTCCATACGTCTCTTCAAGTACAGGTTTGAGTTGAGGCAGCGGATAATTGGCGGGTATTTTCCCGTGTTTGGTGTCGACAAAATTCCCGACCATGCCGCTTTCCATAGGGCCGGGACGATACAGGGCAACCAGGGCTATAAGATCGGAGAACACTTCCGGCTTCATGCTTGTCAGAAGTGCACGCATGCCGGAACTCTCAAGTTGAAGGACACCCCGTGCATCACCTTTGCGGAGCAGGTCGTAGGTTTTCGGGTCGTCCAGAGGAATGGAGTCGATGTCCAGGGGACTCTCGATGTCTGCTTCAATAAGTTTGACAGCCCGATCAATGACTGTCAGGGTTTTCAACCCGAGAAAATCAAACTTAATGAGCCCGGTCTTCTCGGTATATTTCATGTCATACTGGGTAAGAACTTCACCTTTGGGACCTTTACAGAGCGGCAGGTATTCAGTCATAGGTTCAGGCGAGATAACAACCCCGGCGGCGTGGGTAGACATATGTCTGGACAATCCCTCGAGAACCTGTGCTGTAGTGAGAAGGGTTGCGACATTCTCCTCTCTTTTCTGGGCATCCCGAAGCCGTGGCTCCAGCTCAATTGCTTCCTTGATCGTGATTTTTAGCTGATCGGGAATGAGCTTGGCAATGCGGTCCACATCACCAAAGGGCAAATCAAGACCCCGGCCCACGTCCCTGATCACGGCTCTGGCTTTCATGGATCCAAAGGTTATAATCTGGGCAACATGATCTGAACCGCCATATTTTTCTTGTACATAATGGAAAACCTCCCCCCTTCTTTCCTGACAGAAATCTATATCAAAATCCGGCAGGCTCTTACGCTCGAGATTGAGGAAACGTTCAAATATCAAACCGTAGGGTATTGGATCTATTTCAGTGATACGCAGACAATAGGCAACAAGACTCCCAGCACCTGATCCCCTGCCTGGCCCGACCGGGATGTCTTTGCTCTTGGCCCAGTTGATGAAATCAGCGACAATAAGGAAATACCCTGGGAATTCCATGGTCTTGATGACATCGATCTCCATCTCCAGCCGTTCATGGTAAGTTTTTTCCAACTCAGCCGTCAATTTACCTTTTTCGCGGAGTACAGCCAATCGCTCCTCTAAACCTTCCCGTGCCAGTCTTTCGAAGTATGAATCCAGAGTTTCGTTATCCGGTAGTGGAAAATTGGGGAAATGATGCTGGCCGAACTCAAGCTCAAGG
>JAUXHH010000121.1 GCA_030621655.1 Desulfobacterales bacterium | reverse complement strand
CGCACATTCCGCAGCTCATATTGCAGTTGGTGGTAACCTCAAGATACAGTTTTTTAGGGTACATGAAATTTCAATAGGTAGAAGATCAACAGGCATGCAATGTATAGCGGTGCTCAGTGCTAAACGAACTAAACTTCAATATAAGACAGCATAGTAGCTGAAACCATGAAAAAAATTATTTAATGGGTAAAAAATCCTGTAATGTCTTGAAGAGGACCCTGCGCGCCGTGCCTTTCATATTTCATCTTTTTTCTCTTTAAAGCTGATTCTTTGCGGGTGTGTATATACATTCATTCTGTTGCCCCGGGCAAAGCCGATCAAGGTGACACCGTGGTCCTCTGCATAAGTTATAGACATGCAGGTTGGTGCTGTACGGCTTATCAGAACAGGTATACGGTTGCGGATAACCTTGGTCATTATCTCTCCGGATATCCTGCCGCTGGAAAGAAGAATCTTGTCATCTGTGGGAATACCGGCCAGAAATGTTTTGCCGAGAAGTTTGTCCACCGCATTGTGACGGCCGATATCCTCGGAAAAAAGTATGATCTTTTCCTTGTCAACCAGCGCGGCACTGTGGACACCGCCTGTTTTTATGAAAAGTTCAGAAATTGTTCTGAATTCTTTGAGCATAGCCCTGATTTTTTCAGGTGAAACCTGCAGCATGCTCCTGTTCGGCGGGAGGTCTTTAAGGCTTTCAGCATCCGTATAGGTGACACCCTGCCCGCAACCGGAAGTTATAATTTTCTTCTTAAAGGTCGCATCGATATCGTCCGGAAGATCTTTCAAAGTTAGGGAAACAGAAAATGATTTCTCATCCACCTGCACATCAAGCAATGATTCCCTGTTTTTGAGAATACCTTCGGATAGCAGAAAGCCGATTGCCATTGCATCAAGTTCTGAAGGGGTGCAGAGCAATGTCACAACCTGCTTTTCATTGATATTGAGAGTGAAACCTATCTCAGAGGCAACCTGATCGGTCATCTCTTCAATATCATCACCCTTCATTCGTATGATAAGGGCTTCATGTAAGGATTTCATAGATAGTGCTGAACTTGCAGATGCTATTTAAAAGCAGTCGAGCAGGCATTTGTTTATTCTGATATTCAGTTTATTGGCGGTTTTGCCAACATCATCAGCAGGGATTCCCAGTGATTTTGCTATTTCCAGGGCAGTTGCGCAAGGGACGCGACCTTCCTGGGACGCTTTGTGCAGGCAATCTTCCAGCTCTTCCTGTTGCTCAGAACTAAGGTGTTTTGGTTTCCTGAAATCTTTTACCTTATGCATTAGCCTTCGATAATATCCCTTGCCCAGGAGAGGGCAGCCGCCACTGAAGGAAATCCTATGGTGCTGGTCAATAAAATAATGGCATGATATATCTCATCAGGTGATGCACCGGCATCCTGAGCGCGCCTTACATGGGAATGCACCGCGCCTTCAGCCTTGATCGCGGCAGCCGCGCCAAGTTGAATGAGGTTTGCATCCTTTTCGTTTACAGGACCGGCCTCGCGCAGGGTCTTGCCAAATTCCTGATGGTTTTCCATCACCTTGCTGAATTTTTCCACCAACCAGGAATAGTTGTTAGTATAGTGAGTCATTTGTTTCCTCCTTCAGGTTTTTAAATGTTCCCATGGAAATTGAAGTGATGGACCTTTTGAGATTAGTTGATGGTATGAATAAAGCCGTTTTGAATGGCATGCTTTATCAGATCCGCCGTATTTTTCAGGTTGAGCTTCTTTAAAAGGTTGGCCCGGTGGTGTTCCACCGTCCTGATACTTATGGATAGGATTTCTGCTATTTCTTTACTGGTCAGCCCTTCAGCGACATGTTTTAAAACCTCTATTTCGCGGTTTGTCAGGGTTTCGCATGGGAATACGCCTTTTTCACGGTAAGCCTTGATAACTTCATCGGTAAATTCTTCAGCCAGATGTGGAGAAATATACATATCGTCATGCATAACCACATCAATTGCATCTAAAAGCTCGGTGTCAGAGTCCTCTTTTAACAGGTAGCCATCGGCGCCGGCGGACATGGCACAAAGGAAATACTGCTCGCTCTTATGCATTGTTATCATGAGGATTTTTACTTCAGGGCAGATTCTTTTGACTTCATTTATCACTTCGATACCACGTAGATGCGGCATTGAAATATCGAGAATGATTAAATCAGGCACGGTGGTAGCAAGAACATCGAGAAGTTCCAGTCCGTCGCTGGCCTCGCCGATCACTTCAAGTGACTTATTTTCCTCAATGAGCTTTTTTAAACCCTGCCGGATCAGGACATGATCATCTGCCAAAACAATTTTGCACTTTGCCATTGTGGCCTCCTTGTTATCTGATAGGAGCGGTAAAGGTAATTGTGGTATCTATACCGGGACGGCTTACAATATTGATTTTTCCACCAAGAATGCGAACCCGTTCTGACATTGCCTCAAGTCCCATGCCCCTGTCGGTATCTTTTTTGTCCAGAGTTTTCCAGACATTAAAACCTTTGCCATTATCCCTGACTGTGAATTGAACTGCACGATCTTTTTTTTCAATGATGAGTGAGACATTTTTCGCCTGAGCATGTTTGCCTATATTGTTTAAGGCTTCCTGCAGAATCCTGTATATTAAGCGCTGCGAGTCCTCATCAAAGAGGTGATTTATATTCGTATCTCTGTAATTGATTTTAACAGTATAGATTTTTAAGAAATTATTCACAAGGTATTCAATTGCTGCCTGCAGGCCAAGGTCATCCAGAACCACCGGACTGAGATCTTTGGCCAGCCTGCGTACGTTTTCGATGATCTGGTTTATGTTGTCCCGCATATCATTGCAAATGGTTTTTAGCTCTTCTGTCGGGGCATCCCCCAACCGTCTGGCAATAGAACCCACCTGCATTTTCAAGGCTGCCATGGACTGTCCCAGTTCATCATGCAACTCCAGTGAGACTCTTTTTCTTTCGTTTTCCTGCACTGAAAAAAGATCTGATGACAACCGGTGCAGGCGTTCCTCTGATTTTTTCAGTTCATCAGCCATTGTTTCCAGTTCGGTATTGGAGTCCTCAATCGCCATTATCTGCTGCTTGGCAGCTGTGATAATTTCGTAGGCCAGCATTGCATAGATCATACTGGTGACAAGCAATATGATAATCATGGTAAGCCATGCCTGTTTCAGCACTTTTTCATCTTTCGTAGATTTCTGTTGGGTAATAATGTCGGACACGGATAAGATTTTCTCTAATGCCACTTCGGTGCTATCATAGATATTGTTTGTTTTTGTACGAAGAGTTTCCCTTTCTTTAACCATTTTTAACCGGTCCAGGATAAGGCCGTACTCACCGTCATGACCAAGGATAATTGTCTGGTGTTTATTATCTATTCTGTATCCCTGGCCGAACAATGCTGTTTCATAATCATCCAGCAGACTGTTGAGTTGTATTTTGTCAGCAGATTTTTCGTCCTTGGAGAGCTGTGTATTCAGGCGTATCCTGGCAAGCAGTGTCCTTATTTTATTATCCTTAAGGTCTGTGAGGTTATCTGGATCGGTTATGATGTGTAAACGTCCGCTCAGTTGAATCAGGTCCGTAATGTTTCGTCGTATAATGGAAAAATCATTGGAGGCAACAATTTCATTAATATCTGAGATGCTGATCCCTCTGGAATTCTTGAGAGCATTGCGCCGTATCTGCCTGATTTTTACAGCACGCTCCAAGCGCTGTTGTTCCTCTGCCTTATCCACAGTTTCGAAAATCCGTTCAACAATGGATTGCAACTCTTTTTGCGTGTGGCGAATTCTGGGAACTGTCCTGTTGTATGCACTAGCCCACCAGGTTAATTTATGCTTGACGGTGAGAAGAGAGTTGATATCTTTTTCGAGTTGATCGAAAACTGGATCAAGGGCCTTACTGGATATTATCTTGCGATAGTCTTTGACATAATTCTGCAGATGGGTGTTTCCGGTTGTGTTGTTATCTTCAATCGTTCCTTCCAGAAGGGTTGACAATTCTGATTTTTTTTTGGCCAGGCTGTTCTCCAGATTCCCCTGCATGGAATTTAAAGTTTCTTTTAACTCAAACAACCTGTCCCTGTCAGTACGTAAGTCAGTGAAGGTAGACCAGACAAGGTAAACCATGGATGCACCGACAGAAAAGCTGAGCAGCGTAATCAGCCAGACAAGCTTTACAGGATTTCCTTTTTGTTTTTTGTTTTCCGCTTGAACATTCATGGCATATTTTTCAAGTGGTTCCAGTCAAAGGGCAAAACCTTGCCTTACGAATTATTGTTGGCCAGATCTGGTGGCTGGCCTGGTGTTCAGTCTCGGAAATTTGACTGTAGTACGTGAATTAAAAATCGCATGGAAGACTATTGCATTTTTTTGGTTGCAGAATGCATTTCAATAATATCAGTTCAAGAAATCAGAACAAACAGGGAATGAGAATCTCTTTGAAATTGTGAACTTGCATAAAACATAGTTACTTTTTTGTTGTGAGGCGCTCGATCTGATTTTTATGGAACTCAAACGCCTTA
Source organism: Desulfobacterales bacterium (assembly GCA_030621655.1). Classification (GTDB taxonomy): domain Bacteria; phylum Desulfobacterota; class Desulfobulbia; order Desulfobulbales; family BM004; genus BM004. The sequence goes on along the minus strand of JAUXHH010000121.1, from coordinate 1,041 downwards.
TTTATCTCATCAAGTTTGCCTTCAATAATTTTTGTCTCCAGTGCTTTTCCCGACTCCTTGGCATCCTTCACCATATTGCCTATATCCGTCACTGCCGTGTTGACCGATTCAGCAAAATCCTTGAGAATATCAGCACTTCTAAGGGTGATGGTCTTGGTTAAGTCTCCTGTCCCGACCTGCAGCAGATCCTGTTCAATCCTATAGATGGGACCGGCAATTTTTTGGGGTAAAAACAGGGCAAGGAGCAATCCTGCAATTATACTGGTCAGTGAGCCCGCTACAAGAATCGGGAGCATAACCTCACCAATTTTCCTGGTATCCGATTTAAAACTGAGCTGTTCTGCATCTACAACACCTTTGGAGTAGAGATACGCTAAAACACTCGCTATAACAATTGTCAGCAGGATGGTTCCCATGATACGAACAAGAAGCCATATTTGAAAATCCCGCTTAATCTTCAGATTTATCTTTTTTCTTTTATGAAAGCCCTGTCCCACTTTTCCTTCCATGACTTAAGAACTCCTCAGGATTTATTTGTGAGAAAGATTTATCTTTTTCCACTGTGTTTACTACACCGTTTAGAACCTCTATCCACCCTAAGAGTATAAATAAAGCCTGACATGAAATTTCTACTGTAATGTTGGCAAAAACATATAGTAATGGTAGGGCACGCAAATTGTAAAGATTATTCTCAGAGACTTCAAGCTCCTCTGCCAGCGGTCAAGTCGGTTTAAATATCTCTTTCCATTAACTGAACTGCTTTGATTTTAAACTCTCCGGTATAACTTTCCCTTTGCATGCTATTCTCTTTGTTTCATGTATCATGACCGATAAACAGGGTGGCCGGCAATTCAGGCCAGGATTAATTCAGGATACAGACAGAATTTGGAGAGAATATCACAAATATTTTATGAGAAAAGTATAAAGTAAGGTCTTTTCTGAGCGTTAATACATAGTTTCCCCCATTTTTAAATGTCAGGAGTTTTATTATCAATTGATTTTAAAATATATTTATGCTTTTAAAAAGTATGCAATATGAAT
>JAUXHH010000013.1 GCA_030621655.1 Desulfobacterales bacterium | reverse complement strand
CGTTTTTTTCTGGTCGCAGCCTTTATATACAAGTTTGGTGCTCCGGTCCGGCATTTCATTGAGCGCTATTTTAACCTCTTGTCCATTTTGTTTTTTATCCTGCTGATTGGTGGATTTCTTGCGGTCAAATTGTTTTTTAGATGAGAAATATCTTGAAATCGGCTAGAGTTTGGCGCTGAAAATTTACCTGGTCACAGTTGGAGATTGTCAAGACTACTTTGGAGGAAAAAGCATGTCAGACCATGATAGTGAACACGTCCACCATGAACCTGAAGATGAGAGCATAGGAGTTAAAGTCGGTATATTTTTTATCCTGGTCCTGGTAGCACTCTACTTTATCGCACTTTAATCGAGATGAAATTGCTGCATCTTCTGCGTCATCAGCTAATTCGCGTAGTTTAACTACAGCGAATCAGCTTCTTTCTTGAATCTACAAGAAATTTTATCTCGATTAAAAGCAGTCGGCCAGTTTACGTACCTTTTCCATTGTTTCGTTTATATCTTGGGTGAGGATATGTCTGTCCTGCATAACGATTTTGCCGTTAATGATGACGGTGCTGACATCAGCGCCGTTTGCAGCATATACCAGCAGGTCAGGATGATAAAAGGGCTGCAGGTGCGGCTGCATAAGATTCAGTAGAATTATATCAGCCTTTTTCCCGGGAGAGAGGTTGCCGATATCGTTTGCCAGCCCCAGAGCAGATGCTCCGCCAATTGTGGCCATCTCCAGGATAGTTTTTGCGGGGAGTGCAGTCGGGTCAAGGTCTCTCACCTTGTGAAGCTTGGCGCAAAGATCCATTTCAGAGAACAAATCCAGCGTATTGTTGCTGGCACATCCATCAGTTCCCAGGCCCACAGATATTCCTGCAGCGAGTATTTTTTTAAGAGGCGCAATGCCGGATCCAAGTTTCATGTTGCTCTGAGGACAGGTTGAAACTTTTGCCCCACTTTTGGCCAGTATTTCTATTTCTTCTTCATCCAGCCACACACAGTGTATGCAGACGGTGTCCTTGTCCAGAATGCCCAGGCTGTTCAGGTAACGGACCGGGGTAGTGTTGTGCTGCTCCTGTATCTGTTCGACTTCTGTTTTTGTTTCCGCAAGATGTATAAAAAGACTGGCATTTTTCTGCCTTGCCGTTTCTTTGGCCCGTTTCAGGGTGTCAGGGGAACAGGTGTATGGTGAATGACAGAATATTGCCGGGGTAATTAAGTTGTTTTTGCCCTGCCATCGATCAATAAAGTGTGCGGCTGCCTCAACATTTTGTGCCGGGTCTGGAACGCCGGGAGCAGGAAAATCGATGACTCCCTGGGCAACAACAGACCGTATACCGCAGTCCGTAAAGGCATCTGCCACACTGTCTTCGAGAAAATAGCCGTCAGCAACGGTTGTTGTCCCTGCAAGAATCATCTCGGCAGCTGCAAGTTTTGAGCACCAGTAAACCATCTCCCGGTTGACGCTTTTTGCCTCAGCCGGAAAGATATGCTCATTGAGCCAGGTCATGAGGGGCAGGTCGTCGGCTAAACCCCGGAAAAGGCTCATGGGTGCATGGGTATGGGTGTTGACCAGGCCGGGCATGGCCAGGTGGCCGCTGGCATTAATTGTTTTTGGTGCCTTGCTTGAATCAGGCAGATCAGCCATTGGTCCTAAGGCAGAGATTGCACCATCACTGATAGAGATAAAACCCTTTTCAATAAGTTTTGCCTCTTTGTGAGACAATGGCAGAATGGTGCTGTTTATGATCAGAATGTCATTACTCATAAATCATTATTTGCCTGTGTTAAAAAACTGTTAGAAGGGTTTATTCTATAGCATTGACAAATAGCTGTTGTAAAGTATGGCCAAAGCGTGTGTGTTAGAAAAATAGTAGCAAAATGCAAGATATTCTGCTTTGTCTCAATTTTTGGGGTTTGCCTGTGACGGAAAAAGAGAAAATCAAGGTTTTGTTTTTGTGTACGGCCAATGCAGCCAGGAGCCAGATGGCTGCCGGGGTTGTGAAGCATGATTTTGGCGATAGGATAGAAACATATTCGGCAGGCACTAATCCGAAAGAGGTGAGCCGCCTGGCCATCATGGTTCTTGATGAGATCGGTATGGATATCAGCGGCGAATCATCTGATCATCTGGATAAATACGAGGACATGCATTTCGATTATGTCATCACCCTGTGCGATGATGCCAATGAAAATTGTCCCGTATTCTTCGGCGGAGTACAGAGACTGCATATGGGTTTTTCCGATCCGCCCCATTCCAATGATCCCACCAAGGAAAACCTGCAGAAGTTTCGGGATGCGCGCGATGCAATCCGCTACAAGATGAAAAATTTCTTTGGCAATGAACTGGCTAAACGAGAGGACGCTGCCATGTATCCTGTAAGCAGTAAAGATTAAGATTTTTAAGGGAAATGAGATGCTTGTGAAGCAGATACTTGTAGTTGAGGATGAAGAAGATATTCTTGAACTGGTAAGCTTCAACCTTAAGAAGGAAGGTTATCAGGTGAAAGGTGTTACTTCGGGCGAAGAAGCTCTGCAGGAAGTGAGGCGGGAAGTCCCGAGTCTTATAATTCTTGATTTAATGCTCCCGGGTGTAGATGGATTCGATGTCTGCAAAGCATTGAGAAATGACTTCAGAACAAAAGCTGTACCGGTCATTATGCTCACTGCAAGAAGTGAAGAGGCTGATATCGTAATCGGTCTTGAATTGGGAGCTGATGATTACCTGACAAAACCTTTCAGTCCACGGGAATTGATTGCACGGGTCAAGGCTATTTTCCGGCGTTTAGAAGTAGATATTTCTGATCATGAAATTTTACAGAAAGTCCATGATATTGAAATAAATGTTAAGCGCCACGAAGTGTTGATTTCTGGAAATCAGATCAATCTGACTTCAACAGAATTTCGGGTTCTGCGTTTGTTAGCCGGCAAGCCCGGGTGGGTGTTCACACGTGATCAGATTGTCGGAGCTGTGCATGATCAGGAGTATGCAGTAACTGACCGGTCTGTTGATGTAATGATTGTTGGGCTGCGGAGAAAACTCGGCCCGTCAGGCCAATACATTGAAACGGTTCGCGGAGTCGGTTACCGTATGAAAGGATAATAATGAGACGAAGACGACTTCTTTGGAAATTGTTTCCGGTTCATCTGCTGATAACGGTTATAGCCCTTATAGCCCTAACAGTATTCGCATCAAACTCTCTGCATGAATTTTTTATTGCCGAGTCCCTTGCAGACCTGGAATCCAGGGCATTACTGGTGGAGAATGAAGTTAGAGATTTGCTAGCCGAAAACAAACTGGACCAGCTTAATGACTTCTGCAAACGACTCGGGCAAAAGGCCTCGACGCGGATAACAGTAATTCTTGATTCCGGCAGAGTGGTTGCCGATTCCCTGCAGGAACCGGCAAAAATGGGAAACCATGCCGATCGGGCAGAAGTGATAAGTGCCTTAAGAGGCCACCCTGGTTCGTCCATCCGTTTCAGCCCCACTATGCAGGAAAAAATGATGTATGTGGCTGTGCCTCTTGTTCAGGAAGGTCCATCTGCTGCTGAAATAATAATCTATGGAGTGTTGCGGGTATCAATTCCTATTACGGCCTTTGATCAGGCATTAAAAGAAGTGCATGGCAAGATTGCTTTAGGTGGTCTGGTTATAGCTCTTATCACAGCAATAATAACTTTGATGGTTTCGCGTCGTTTCAGCCGACCCCTGGAAGCAATTAAGCGTTCAGCTGAACGTTTTGGGAGGGGTGATTTCAGTCACCAGTTAACTGTTAATGATGATGCCCTCTCCATATCACTTGAAGTTGGCAGTTTAGTAGACACTATGAACGGGATGGCACAACAGCTCAATGAACGCATCACAACAGCAGAACGGCAGCATCAGCAACTGGATGCAGTGTTTGCCAGTATGATTGAGTCAGTCATAGCGGTAGACCCGTCAGAAAATGTGATTAGCCTTAATCAGGCTGCAGCTGAGTTATTTCAGGTTGATCCTTCAAGAATTGCAGGAAAGAATATTGATAAAGTTGTTGGTAAGGGCGATATCCTTCATTTTGTAAACAAAACAATGTCTGGTCACAAAACCATTGAGGAGGATATTGTTTTCAGTGATCAAGAGAAGAAGGTGCGTTATCTGCAGGCACATGGCACCAGGTTACGTAATCTTGGAGGCCAGCATTATGGAGCCCTCATTGTTCTCAATGATATCACCCGTCTGCAGAAACTTGAGGAGGTTCGGCGTGACTTTGTTGCCAATGTTTCCCATGAATTGAAAACACCGATCACTTCAATAAAAGGCTTTGTTGAGACTCTTCTGGATGGGGCATTGGAAGACCCGCAAGACACAAAACGGTTTTTAGGAATTATCAATAAACAGACGGATCGGCTCAATAGCATAGTCGAAGATCTCCTTACTCTGTCACGCCTGGAACAGGAAGGCAAAGACAAAACCGAGTTACTATTTCAGAAGGAGAGTTTAAGCAAAATTCTGCAGTCTGCAGTTGACGCATGTAAGGTGGATGCGGAAGACAAGAATATTGAGGTCAAAGTAACTTGCCCGAAAGATCTTTTCGTTTTTGTTAATGGGCCGCTTCTTGAACAGGCAATTGTAAATCTGGTAGTGAACAGCATTAAATACAGCAATGAAGAGAGCAAGGTTCATGTGGAGGCAGGCCGTGATAATGGAGAAGTTGTCATTTCTGTTCGTGATTTTGGTGTTGGCATTGCCGAAGAACATTTACCGCGCCTGTTTGAACGCTTTTATCGCAGCGATAAAGCACGGAGCCGGAAACTTGGGGGCACTGGCCTCGGATTGGCAATTGTCAAACATATTGTCCAGGTGCATGAGGGAAGTGTGACGGTTGAAAGCACACCGGGCAAGGCCACTGTTTTCTCAATTCGACTGCCTGCAAGTCAGGTGGTTTGATTGACAGGAATAAATTATTCAGCGCATAAAATGTATTTCGAACAATTTTTTTATAAAATCCTCATAAAAATCTAACAATAAGGGTTAATACTAACCAACATGGAGAATGGCTTATAAAGCCATGTGCCTGTAAAAATAATTGAGGTAAGTACATGAATATCATACAGGATTTATTCGGTAAGTCGCCGTTCGGGCCTCTGGTGGAGCACACAAGGAAGGTTCATGAGTGTGTGGAAATGCTTAAGCCGCTCATGGAGGCACTGGTTAATGAAGATTATAAGGAAATCCGCAAGATCCAGGATAAGATATCCAGGCTGGAATATGAGGCGGATATGATCAAGCATGATGTGCGGGAGCATTTGCCGCGGCGCTATTTTATGCCGGTTGAGAGGGTGGAACTGGAACGGTTTATCAGCAGCCAGGACAAAATAGCAGACAAGGCTGAAGACTTTGCAGTAATCCTGACACTGCGCAAGACCCGGCTGCATCCTAATATAATGGATAAGTTTTTTGATTTTCTCGATCAGATTTTCCAGGTAACCGGCACGCTCCTTGGCGCGGCAGTTGAGCTGAAAAATCTTGCCGAGGTTTCTTTCAGTGGAGCAGAAGCCAAGCATGTCCTTGACATCCTTCAGGGGCTCAACGAGGAGGAATGGAAGGCGGACCGCATGGCCCGCAGCCTGAGCAGGGATATTTACAACCTTGAGGATCAGGTCGATGTCATCGACATTATATTTTACGAAAAGATGCTGTTGACTTTAGGGGCCATTGCCAATGAGGCTGAAAATGCCGGCGATATGCTCAGGACCATGATCGTTAAATAATTTTTCCAGATCCAGACTACTGATTTCATGGATATCATGATACTGGCCTCTATGGTCCTCCTGGGACTATATATGGCCTGGAACATAGGTGCTAATGATGTGGCCAATTCCATGGCCGATGCCGTCGGCTCCGGGGCCTTATCCGTCAAACAGGCGGTTATTGCTGCAGGTATCTGCGAGTTTGCCGGTGCTGTCCTGGTTGGCTCCCACGTGACAGACACAATCCGCAAAGGCATTGTTGATCCCTCGGCCCTGGCTTCTATGCCGGGTATGCTGGAGGGTGAACCGGCAGCACTTCTTGTAATCGGTATGTCAGCTGCCCTGCTGTCTGCGGCCATCTGGCTTAATTTTGCCACCTGGACCGGCATGCCCGTCTCCACTACCCATTCTATTGTCGGTGCAGTGGCGGGATTCGGCATCGTGGCAGCCGGTATCGGTTCTGTCAACTGGGGCAAGATGGGGCAGATTGTAGCCAGTTGGTTTATCTCTCCCCTTGCCGGTGGCCTCATGGCCTTTATCCTCTTTAAGATTATCAGTAAGGCAATCCTGGGGCAGGAGAAACCTGTCAAGGCTGCCATTAAGGTTACCCCGTACATTGTTTTCTTTTTGGCCATGGTGGTGACCCTGGCGACGATTTACAAAGGATTTAAACATGTCCTGAAAGGACTTGACTGGGTGACCGATACTCATACACTGTTCCTCGCCCTGGCAATCAGTGTGATATCAACCATTGCGTCAAGGATTCATGTAAAGAAAAAATTAAACGGCAAGGAATTCCTGCCAATTCATGAACAGCTTGAGCAGGTTGAGCAGGTGTATGTGCCGCTGGTTATAATCAGCTCCTGTGCCGTGGCCTTTGCCCACGGCGCCAATGATGTGGCAAACTCGGTGGGCCCGTTGGCTGCCGTGGCTAATATCTTAAGCACCGGCACTGTGGAGATGAAGGTTCCGGTGCCTTTATGGATCCTGATGCTGGGCGGTGGCGGTATTGTGCTCGGTCTTGCAACCTATGGTTATCGGGTTATGGCCACGGTTGGCACCAAGATAACCGAAATTACCCCAACCCGTGGAGTTGCCGCTGATATTGCCGCAACTGCCACAGTACTTGTCTGCACCCGCATGCAACTGCCTGTTTCAACAACTCATACCCTGGTGGGAGCTATTATGGGTATTGGCTTGGCCCGTGGTCTGTCAGGTATTGACAGCCGTATCGCCAAAAAAATATTTAAATCGTGGATTATTACTGTCCCGGTGGCTGCCATAATATGTATTATTCTTTTCCTGCTCGGTCGGGCCTTTATGTTAGATTTTGTGCGGGGGTTGGTGTTGGCTGCCAGGGTGGGTTAAATGATATGATTTCCCACCGGTTAGGCTTACCGGCTGAGAAGAGGTGCTGTTGGTTTTGTGGGAAAAAATATAAAAATTAAACAGCAGAATAGCGAATACTGAATTTCGATTATCGAAGTAGCTTTCCGTCCGATCGAAATTTATAATTTTTTGTTCGATATTTTTATTTTTCTATCAAACTCCTTAGCAGTTTCAGGTTCTCTATATCTTCCTTGAGATCCTTTTCTTTTGGGGTTTCCAGGACCATGGGATGCTCTGCAAAACGCGGGTCGTTCATAAGAAGCCTGAATCCCTCCAATCCTATCTTCCCTTTGCCGATATGTTCATGACGGTCAACCCTGGAGCCCAACCCTTTTTTTGAATCATTAAGGTGAAAAAATTTCAACCGCTCCAGGCCGATAATTTTATCAAAAACGGTAAATGTCTTCTCATAACCTGCTGCAGAGCTGATATCATAGCCTGCTGCAAAGGCATGGCAGGTATCAAAACAGACACCCAGCCGTTCATTGAATTCAGAATGGGTGATAATATAGGTCAATTCCTCAAAGCTTGCCCCAAGGCCGGTGCCCTGACCTGCGGTGGTTTCAAGCAAAACCATAATGGACTTGGCATCATCTGCCAGTGCAAAAGCGCGGTCAATATTTGCAGTCAATTGCTGTAATCCCCTTGCCGGGCCGGAACCCACATGGTTTCCTGGGTGCATGATCAGGTAAGGGATAGTAAGTTGATCCGAGCGGCGGATTTCTTCGGCAAAGGCGCCAACAGCCCTGTTTGCCTTTTTTTTATCAGGATTTGCCAGGTTGATAAGATAAGAGTCATGGACAGCGACTGGCCCTTTCCCCCACTGCTCCCACCTTTCGATAAATTTTTCAATCTCAGAAGGACTCAATTCCGGCACTCTCCATTGCCGTTGATTCTTGGAGAATATCTGCAAGGATTGCCCCCCAATCAGGCTGATCCTTTCAAATGCCTTGTGCAGGCCTCCTTCAATTGACATGTGTGCGCCCAAGAGTGGCATTTTTATTCTCCCAAAAAGATATAAAGATAAGACTTCGGATGAAACTTTTTATGATTGTATATTTTTTTATCGCAGTTTTAAAACAAAAAAAGAGCATAATTAACTATATTTTGGCTTAGCAATTGCATATATGCTAATGTTTTGTATTGCAGGAATATGGGCATTTTCTACAGATGAATAAACCAGGTTTTCAATTCGTAAATTTTTTTTCATTGCAGGAAAGAGTTTGCAAACTATCTTGTTGACCAGAAAACCAAAAAATTATAGGGTAATTAACTTGTTAGTCTAATTTTAAAGAAAGTTAGTTGTCTGCCAAGAGTCAATAACAGGAGGACCCCGATGAATGCAAAGATGATGACAGGCCGGACGGTAGTTTTTGGGGCCTTGATATTCTTGCTCGCTCTAATCCCCCAACTTGTTGCTGCTGAACAATCCTGTGAAGAGTACGAGGTGCTGCTGCAACAGTCTGTGACAGTTCAGGACTATGAAAAATTCATCAGTGACAACAGTCCCTGTGAGCTAGCCTTTGTTGCTGTACAGAGGCTTGCCGCATCCTATGTCAACGATAAGAACTGGGACGCTGCAGCAGCTGTCTATCAAAAATATAAAATGAATTTCCCCGTCATGGCTGAGCGGTTCGACAAGATAATAAACCTGCTTGAAGCCCCGGAAGAATATTTGCAGAACTCTCCGGTTGGCAGTGGAGTAAACACCAGAGGATCTGAATTCAGGCCGGTTATTTCTGCTGACAGCCAGACGCTCTATTTTACGCGCAACAGGGGCGAAGAAGCTGGAGGCGAGGATATTTACTATTCAAGCAGGTATCGGCGCGGCTGGCAAAATGCCGACAATATGGGACCTCCGGTTTCAACGCCGAGTCATGAGATGATCCTGGGGATTTCTGCCGACAATAATACAATCACCCTGATGGCCAACTATCCTGAATCATTCGGCCGCGGAGATATCTTTTATGCTGAAAAGGGTAAGCAATGCTGGTCTGAAATAAAACATTATCCTGCCCCGATAAACACCGAGCATTTTGACAGTGATGCCATGCTGCCTGCTGATGGCAGAACCATATTGTTTGTGTCTGACCGGCCAGGGAATATTGGTTCCTTTAAGGAAAAGGAAGCATTGTTTCATGGAAGTTATGCAGGAAATACAGATATCTACGTCTATACGACAACTCCCTCCGGAGAAGACCAGCTTATCAATCTTGGCGAAGTAATAAATACCCCTTATGCAGAATATTCACCGTTCCTGCATCCGGACGGCAGGACGTTGTATTTCAGTTCTGAAGGGCATTACGGGCTTGGCGGGCTTGATGTTTTTGTATCCTTCCGGAAAGACAAGTCGTCATGGACTGCGTGGAGTGAGCCTTTAAACCTTGGCAAGGAAGTAAATGGTCCCTATAACGACTGGGGATTTCAGATAACAACTGACGGTGACCTAGCCTATTATGCCACTGCGGAAAAGAAAACAGGCTGCTGGGATGGGGATATATCCTCACCACAGTCAGGATGCGGCCCCAGTGATATTTTTGTAACTGAGTTGCCTGCCGCAGCTAGACCCCATGTGGCTGTTGCTGTCTTCGGCAAGGTTATGGATCCTGATAAAAATCCCCTGGAAGCTCAGATTGTCTGGAATGATCTGACCCTTAACAAGGCAGCCGGTGTGGCTAAAAGCGATCCGGATTCCGGAGATTATTTTATTGTTTTACCGGCAGGCCATAAGTACGGATATTCTGCAGAAAAAGAAGGATACATGGGTGCCTCTGAAACCCTAGATTTCACCGATATCAAAGAGTATACCGAGTACAGGCATGATATTATCCTCTATCCCATTGAAAAGCTCGTGGAAGAGAAGATTGCCCTGACAATGAACAATATCTTTTTTGATTTTGACGAGTCCACTCTCCGTCCCGAGTCTTATCATGAGTTGAACCGTTGGGTGCAGGTATTCAAGAAGAATCCAGATCTCAATGCAGAAATTCATGGTCATACATGCTGGATAGGCACTGATGCATATAACCAGGGTCTTTCCGAGAGGCGGGCAACTGCAGTTATGGAATACCTGGTCTCACAGGGAATTGCCCAAAACAGGCTGACCATGATTGGTTTTGGAGAGACTAAGCCAACTGTCTCGAACGAGACTCAAGAAGGGCGTGAACAGAACAGGCGGGTGGAAGTCCTGTTTACAAAGTAAGTAACAACAGAATAAATGATAAAAGCCGGCCATAGTTCCTGTGGTCGGCTTTTTTTATTCTTTCAATAAAATTATCAGGTTCTATATGTTCATTTTCTTTGCTTGTCCAAAGAAAACGAACCAAAAGAAAAGACAGCCGCCCACTTGGCCTTCGGCTACCCTGCGCTACTCGTAAAGAGAGTGCGCTTCGGAAAGTCGCTACGCTCCGCCGAATCGCTTATCCTCTCATTACTCTGCTGCTCGGCTGCGTGAAATGGCAAAACATAAAGCATGTTTCATTTAGTTTCTTCACTGGATCAGCTGAAGTTGCCTCTAAGTTTCGCTTTTTAGGAATGATGTTTATTTTAGCAGATCACTCCAGTCTTTTTGCAGAAATTTGAGAGCGTCGTAGTTAGTTGGATCAAGATGCATGGGTGTTATGGAAATCTTGTTTACACTTATGGCGGCCGAATCAGTGTCTTCATCTGCATCGAATGACGGAGTACCGCCGCCTATCCAGTAATGTTTTCGTCCCCACGGGTCGTAGGTCTCCTTGATGGCATCTTCATAAAGCCTCCTGCCTCTCCTGGTAAATGCCACCCCATCAATTTTATCTGTAGCCGTGTTTGGCACATTGACATTGAGCAAGGTGTCCTGCGGCAGCCCTCTCTCCAGTATTAGGGCGGCAAGCTTCACCCCAAAGTCAGCTGCAGTTTCATAATAAAGTGGCGTTTCATCTGACAGGGCCAGGGACAGAGCTATTGAGGGTATGCCGAGCATGGTGGCCTCAATGGCTGCCGATACCGTGCCCGAGTAGCTCACATCATCGCCCAGGTTGGCGCCCGGGTTAATGCCTGAGATCAAAAGGTCCGGTTTCTCGGCCAGTATTTTGCCAACACCAATTGTGACGCAATCCGTTGGTGTGCCGTCAATGGAATAGACATCTTTGTCGAGTTTCCTGACCCGCAGGGGTCTGTTCATGGTCAATGAGTGGGAGGCCGCACTGTTGTCACGGTCCGGGGCGATAATGACTGGTCTGCCTAATTTCTGTACTTTGCTGAAAAGGATTTGCAGGCCGGGGGCGTGAACCCCGTCATCATTGGTTACCAGGATACGTTTCATATATCGTCCCTTGTGCGTAAAAGTTTTATTTTTGTCTGCTCCAGCCTTCCAGGTCTGCAGGCCATTTATTATCAAGGAAAAATTTCATTTGACGCCTGTAGAAAATGTGGTTGGTCGGATCATAGCCAATGGCTTTATCTTCAGTTTCCAGCGCCTCTTTGAGCATATTATTGGCCCAGTAGGCTGCTGCCAGGGTGTCCAGAATATGCCCGGCTGTCGGCCTTAACGAGGACGATTGTACGGCCAGAAATAATGCTCGCTCAGGATCAGGGACAGTGGGGTCACCGGCAGTTATAAGAAGCCAGGCTAAATTATTCAAGGTTTCGGGGTTGTCCGGTTCCAGGGCCAGGGCTTTTTCGTAAGCAGCCAGTGACTCTGCATCCTTGTCCAGTTCCTGTTTAAGATCTCCTGTCAGCCGGTGCCAGATGGCTTTATTCGGTTCCCGGTGCGATTTTTGCTGTAATACAGCTTCAACAAATTTAATATTCGCCTCATCGTCAAGCTCCATGGGCATGTTCCAGATTATTCCGCCGCTGAATGCAAGCAGAACAATAAAAAGGATGAGGCTGCCATAAATTTTGCGGTCATGACGGGCAATTAATGACTTGTTTCTGCTGCATTTTTCCAGAAAGTCAACCCGCTGGCCGATACCGAAGTGATGCCAGCTGGGTTTGTCACGGATATTGCCGCTCAACCAGGCAATTTTTTCCAGGGAACTGATCAGGGGTGTACTGTCACCAAGCGCCTTAAATACCTGCGTGTCTGCCTGCCGCTCAAAGTTTCGCATGAAGAAACCAAATATATAGCGGAAGTAGACAACCATGATGACAAACATTGGTGCCACACCCCAGAAAGTTAAAGCGGCTTCAGGGTCTATCCTTGTTGCATTGATAATGTGGTAAAAAAAGTTTGAGTTTAAAAGCAGATAGAGAAGGGGGCTGGCGATCAGGCTGGCCACAAGTCCGAAACCCAGAAAAAGCAAGAGGTAAAGCTGCAGATGATGCTTTTTTACATGGCCGATCTCATGGGCCAGGACAGCTTCTATTTCATAAGGCGTTAAGGCTTCCAGTAAAGCCGGGGTGATGAGAAGGTACCTGTATCTTTTCGACAGACCCATAACTCCTGCTGTTAACATTTTTCCTTCGTACAGAGGCCAAAGCATGATGTCCGTGTATCTGAAGTTCTGCTGTCGGCAGAATTCTTCCATATGGGCACGGGCAGGACCATCCGGCATTGTTTGGCAATTCCAAAGATTTTTTATGAGCACAGGAAAAATAACAGCCAACAGGAGAAAGAAAAGCAGCAACAGAATGGGTTCCCCCCATTCTGAAGATGCAAGCATTTTTGTCAGTGGAAAAGGCAGAATTTTGAGAAAGTCAGCAATGAAATTGATAATGAGCCAGGGCAGGACTATGGGAAGATTAAATTTAATATTGTTAATGACAAACTCTTTGGCAGAATAGTGCCGACCGAAAATTCCCCGGTAATTTTTTCTGGCAGCAAGCCACAGCAGAGAAAGATAAAAGAAAAACAGAGCAAGACCACCTAGGCTCAGTAATACAGGCAAATTTTCGTTTAAGGAGAGAAAGGAAAAGTAATACTTTATATCAAGCAGATAGACATCAATGGCAAAAATGAAAATAGCGAGAAGTGAAAATTTCTGTTCAATGGCAAAATATTGCTTGTCGTTGGAGACCCGCCCTTTGGAGTAGGCATGGTGGAGGAGATAATGATATGCGCCTCCCTTTGCCAAGAAAATAATTAAGGCTGCAGTGAAGGGGATTTGCGGCGCATCCGGAATACTTCCGGTAGAGAATATGATGATGACTGTGATGAGGTAGAGAAGGTTGTTGTAGATCAAGGTTGTGACCGATTGTGATTATAAAAGCCGTAATTTAGAAGCAGGAAAAGTGATAATTAAAAAACAGGAAATAGGCTGTCAGAAATATTCAAATATTTAACTTACAGCATGGAGACGGTTAAAAGAAACGATTTTATTTGCATCAGTGGTGAAGCGATAGCAAATCCCATTTAAAATTTAACGATTTAGCAGTTGACAAAAAAAATTGCCTGGGGTAATAAAATAAATTCGGTTTTTTGGGATGGGCCTATAGCTCAGTTGGCTAGAGCCACCGGCTCATAACCGGTCGGTCCCTGGTTCGAGTCCAGGTAGGCCCACCAGCTAAGCTGTCCATCCATTGTATTTTATCAATAATTGAGCTTTTGACTGTATGCATTGCCCTGCCGGGTATCAATATGCAGTTTTTGAGCCTATTGCAATAATACAAAATGAAATGGCAGGTAGATAGTAATAAAATTGTGGATTCAAGGTTCTATCGACTGAAGGAGTGGCCGTGGAGGTTCATTCTCAAGGGAGAAGCCGCAGACAGTTTTCTTGATTGAAAGAAAAGGTACACCTGAAAAAGAGGTGTGCCTTTTTTCTTTGTGATAAATGACAGCATCCTTTCGGCGTGAGATGGGAACAAATTTAACTGTAAAAGACTTGCTTGAAATCCTGGATAAGATCGCTGCTTTCGGCCTGGCGGAACAATGGGACAATGTCGGTTTGATGGTAGGAGATCCCGGCAAGCAGATACAGGGTGTCCTTGTGGCGCTTGACCCTACAGAAGAAGTACTTGCCGAGACCAAGGAATGCGCCGCTGACTGCATCATTACCCATCATCCCCTCATTTTTAACCCCTTAAAAGCAATATATATTAATCAGCCACAGGGCAGGTTTCTAAGCCAGGCGCTGAAGAATGAAATATCGGTAATAGGCTGTCATTCAAATCTGGACCAGGCTGTCGGCGGAGTGAATGATGTACTTGCCACCAGCCTGGGCATGGTGGATGCAAGGGTTCTTGCTCCAACTGGTAATGATCAGGATGCAGCAGAGAGTCCCGCAGCTTTAGATATCGGGTTCGGGCGCGTTGGCCGTCTTGCCGAAACTTTGAGCCGTAAAGCATTTATTGAGCGCCTGTGCGCCGTTTTTAATTTGCCGGCCCTGCGTGTGGCAGGCCGGATACCTGCGGACATAAGCACTGTGGCAGTGTGTGGCGGCAGTGGCTCTGAATTGGCGGAAGCAGCGTTAGCCAGGGGAGCGCAAGTATATATAACAGGTGAAGTAAAGCACAGTACGGCAAGATGGGCTGAGGCCTCTGGTTTCTGTATCATTGATGCAGGCCATTTTGCTACGGAGAACCCGGTTGTAAAATCGTTGGTTAAAATGCTTGAGGGTATTTTTGCTGAAAGAGGGATGAGTATCCCGGTTCAGCCTTCTGCAAAGCAGCAGGATCCTTTTACTTACCATCAACCCGGGGTTTAAGAAATATAACTGTAGATACATACGGTGATGCAGAAATCAATACAACAGACAAATTAAGAGTCGTAAAACAACGTTAGCTATCGAGGAGACAACCATTGAATGAAGAGATTAAGCAGTTGACAGAACTGCAGGTAATTGATCTGGAAATCGCCATGTTTGATGCTGAAATCAATTCTGAGCAGGATGAGCTTGCAAAAAGAGTAGAGGCATTTGATGAACGCCAGGCATCCATCATTGAATTGAAGGATAAAATTGAAGCAGCAGAAGCACAGCGGCGGGAATTTGAAGCAGAACTTTCTGACGAGATAAACCGGATTAAAGAGCGTCAGTCTAAAATGATGCAGGTGCAGACAAACCGTGAGTACCAGAGTTTGTTGAAAGAGATTGAAGACTCCAAGAAAAACATGAAGGAGAAGGAAGAGGAAATTGTCAGTCTTATGGAGACCAGTGAAGCCAATAGTAAAATTATGGCTGAGCAGGAGAATCTGACAGCGGATGAGAAAATGGCCCTGGACGAGGAAAGTGCCAAAGCCAAGAAGCAATCTGCAAAAATAGAAAGAAAAAAGAAAAAAATTGTTAAAAAGCGTAAAGCCATGGCAAAACATATTGATACTGCAGTTCTGAGAAATTATGATATGCTTCGTACCCGGCGAAACGGCAAAGCAGTTGTCGGAGTAATCAAAGGCGTTTGTCAGGGATGTTTTATGAGTATTCCTCCCCAGCATTTTAATAATATTTTGAAAGGAGACAGGATGCTCAGCTGCCCTATCTGCCAACGCATCCTTTTTCATGATCCGGAGACCACTGAGGAGTGAACCCCGGCCGGATGCAATTCTGATATAATGAGTCAGGCTGCCGGAGTTCCTGATGTTCTGGTCAAAAAACTTCCTGACGAGGCTTTGCAGGAATATTTCCAGGACCTGTCCCCCAGGCAGGTAAGAAATATCCTTAACCATGCTATTGGTAATCATCTGCAGCAATAAGCGAAATCACTTTACACAGTACCCCCAAACTCTTACTATGAAATATGGAGTGGGCGCATGATCGCTGGTCCTTGGGCCAGAGGAAAGTCCGAACTTCACAGGGCAGGGTGGTTCGTAACGCGAACTCCGAGTGATCGGGGGAAAGTGCCACAGAAAATACACCGCCCGTCTTTGGCGGGTAAGGGTGAAATGGTGAGGTAAGAGCTCACCGCTTTCATGGTGACATGAAAGGCAGGGCAAACCCCACCCGAAGCAAGATCAAATAGGGAAACGTTTGAGGGCTGCCCGTCCGATGTTTCCGGGTAGATCGCAGGAGGTGCCGGGTGACCGGCATCCAAGAAAAATGATCATGGCCCGCATGCGGGTACAGAATTCGGCTTATA